>JAYEOA010000054.1:0-47911 GCA_034722515.1 Thermodesulfobacteriota bacterium
AAAGCTCTTTAGTTTACCGACCATTGAACTCGTTATATAGAGAAAAAAGCTTCTCTGCCGGAAGACGATGCAGAATTTCTTCACGAAACAAGTGCGCCCAAGACGATTCCAGCATTGCCAGTCGTTTTGGACCAAGATGCTCAAAAGGATTGAACATGTCATAGGTTTTGTGGTCTTTGACGTTGATCATGTGTCCCCCGGATAACAAGTTGAAATCATTACAGTTATCCTACTATAAACCCATTTGGATGGCAAGATGTAATTTGCTGTTTTTTAATTATTTCGGGTAGTTAAGTTGTTTATGTGTTTTTGCGAGGGCATCATAACTTACTAAATATATAGGAAATTTACATTTAACTAACAATGTGTATAACATGTTGATAACTAGGTATAATAAAAATGGCTGAAAAAAAACTTTGGCAAAAAATTTTATTAGAAATAGAAAAAAAAATAAATCCACAACATTTTAAGACTTGGATTTATCCAATAATCTTTAAAAAGATTGAAAAAGAGCAAATTTATCTATCGGTTAATAATAAATTCATAAAAGAATGGATAGTAAAAAATTATATTAATATTATCAAGAATATAACCACAGAAATAACCGGAATAAATTACGATATAAACATAATTATTGAAAATACTAATAATAAAATAAGTAATACAAAGATAGAAAAAGAGATAAAACCAGTAAATAATCCAAAAATATTTAATATCAACCCTGAATATACATTCGAAAAATTCATATCAGGATCTTCAAATCAATTTGCTTCAGCAGCAGCAATGGCTGTAGCAAATAACCCAGCTACTATTTATAATCCACTATTTATATATGGGGGTGTTGGTCTAGGGAAAACTCATCTTATACATGCTATTGGTAATGAAATAATCAATAATAACAGAAACATAAATGTAAGTTATTATTCATCCGAAAAATTTACAAATGAATTGATAAATTCAATTAGATACGGAAAAATGGACGAATTCAGAAATAAATTTAGATCAATTGATGTATTATTGATTGATGATGTACAATTTATTGCGGGAAAAGAAAGAACCCAAGAGGAATTCTTCCACACGTTCAACTCCCTACATGAATCACATAAACAAATTGTTGTAACTTCTGATAAATTTCCTAAAGAAATACCAGGATTAGAAGAAAGACTTAGATCACGATTCGAGTGGGGATTAATAGCAGATATTCAACCACCAGACATAGAAACAAAACAAGCTATACTTGAAGCTAAAGCAGAACAAAATAAAATAATATTACCGGAAGATGTTGCATTATTCCTTTCAAATTCAGTAATTAGTAATATCCGAGAGTTAGAAGGTTATTTAATAAGAATAGGAGCATATTCAAGTTTAACATCAACACCGATAAGTATTGAAATGGCAAAGAATATACTTAAAGATATAATAATAGAATCTAGTAAAGAGCTAACTATAGAAGATATTCAAAAAAAAGTTTCTATACATTTTAATATAAAAATATCCGAACTAAAATCATCTAAAAGAATCAAAAGCATCGTTGTTCCAAGACAAATAGCTATGTATCTATGTAGGCAATTAACTTCAAGTTCATTTCCAGAAATAGGTGAACATTTTGGAGGCAAAGATCACTCAACAGTTATTCATGCTATACGTAAAATAGAAAAAAACATTGAAACTGATAATTATCTTCGATCATCATTAAAAACAATAAAAAATACTCTTTTACCTACATAAAAAAATTCAAAACCCTGTGGATAAAAACAGTACGTAAAATAAATAAACAATAAATATAAATATCAACACCATTTCAACAAATTACATTTAAAAATAAAACTATAAAAACAATAATTTATAAGCTATTCACATTTACACAACACTTACTATATCTTTACTATAAAACCTAAAGAACAATACTAAGCATGGAGGAAAAATGAAATTTGAAATTGAAAGAAATATTTTTTTAAAAGGCTTAAATCTTATTCAGGGAATTATTGAAAAAAAGAAAACATTACCAATATTATCTAATGTTCTTATTGAAGCAATTAATGATAAAATTACTTTAACTGCCACTGATTTAGAAATAGGTATAACAAGCGAATATAACTCTCAAGTTATCAATAATGGAAAAATAACAGTTTCAGCTAAGAAACTTTTTGAAATTGTAAAGGAATTACCAAATAATAATATTATTTTAGAATCAAAAGAAAATGACTGGATAGAATTAAAATGTGGAAATGCAAAATTTAATATTGTTGCCTTATCATCAGACGAATACCCATTTATAAATAATACAACACCAACTAATAAATTTAAAATAACCGCAAAATTACTTAAAATAATGATAGAAAAAACCTTTAATTCAATATCAAATGATGAAAGTAAATATAATTTAAATGGATCCTATCTACATAAAGTAGATATAAATAACCAAAAATATATTAGAATTGTATCAACAGATGGACACAGGTTATCATTATTTCAAAATGAATTTAATTTTGAAAATAATCAAATGTTAAATGATGGAGTAATAATTCCAAGAAAAGGAATTATAGAATTAAAAAAAATCACAGATAACTATGATGATGATTTGGATATTTATTTTATAGATAATAGTATGATAGTTAAAAATCCAGAAACTACACTAATTATGAGATTAATTGATGGAAATTTCCCTGATTACAATCGAGTAATACCTAAAAATTTAAATAATTTTGCAAAAATAAACACGGATACTTTTTTACATACTCTTAAAAGAATATCTATTTTAGCTAATGAAAAATCAAGGGGTGTAAATATAATACTAAATAAAAATAAATTAGAAATTACATCATCTAACCCTGAATTTGGTGACGCTACTGATTTTATTGATATAAATTATAATGGACCAGAAATATCGGTAGGTTTTAATTCAAAATACTTACTAGATGTTCTTAATAATATAAGTACTAAATCAATAAAGTTTTATATAAGTGACAATATTTCACCTTGTTTAATAATGTCTGATGAATCGAATGACTATCAAACGGTTATAATGCCTATGAAATTATAATGCTATTAAATAGAATATATCTGTATAGTTTATAACTATTCAGCATTCCATCAGTTATGCTCGTAATCCCCATAACAAGGATATATGTCACCATGGATTTACAACAATAAGCCCCCATAGATGGGCAACACTTAATGATCTCGCAAAATATCTGATTCCGGCGATTTTGTAACATCTGATGCCCTCGCAAAAAGTCCGATTTAGGCGATTTTGCAACACCTAAACCATTGAAATCATTATGTAATATTTCTGGTATTTCGAGCTTTTGCGAGACCATCACATCTAACATGCTGAAATTATTAAGTACTATTTTTAATATTTTGAACTTTTGCGAAACCATCACACGTACCAAATAGACGGCGTCTCTTGATATGGTTGGTTGTGTGTGTGTTCATCACGCTGAATAGTTACAACTAAATTTAAAAATATAAAATTTTAAAAGACAAATTCTGGTATAGCTACTTTAGATTATTAAATGAGGTTTAAATGAATAAAAGCAATAATGATACATATAGAGCAGATAATATAAAGGTTTTAGAAGGACTAACTGCAGTTCGGAAAAGACCTGCTATGTATATTGGTTCAACAAGTAGTTCTGGATTACATCATCTTGTATATGAAGTAGTAGATAATTCAATTGATGAGTCATTAGCTGGTTTTTGTGATGAAATATATGTTTCTTTAAATATAGATGGTTCAGTTACAGTGGAAGATAATGGAAGAGGAATTCCTGTTGATTGGCATTCAACAGAAAATAAGTCTGCTGCTGAAGTTGTTATGACCGTTTTACATGCTGGTGGTAAATTTGATAATGATACATATAAAGTATCAGGTGGTCTCCATGGTGTTGGTATTTCAGTGGTCAATGCTCTTTCAAAAAAATTAGAACTTGAAATAAATAAAAATGGACGAATTTATAAACAAACCTATGAATGTGGAATTCCTATCACAGAAGTAATCGATGTATCGGATACAATAAAAAAAGGGACAAAAATAACTTTTTGGCCAGATGAAACTATATTTGAAATTGTTGATTTTTCATTTGAAATATTATCAAAAAGATTAAGAGAGTTAGCTTTTTTAAATGCTGGTGTAAACATAATAATTTCAGATGATAAACAAGATAAAAATCACAAATTTCACTATGAGGGGGGTATTAAATCATTCGTTGAATATTTAAATAGGGCTAAATCACCAGTTCATTCAAATATTATTTATTTTGAAGGTGAAAAAAAAGATGTTCAAATTGAAATAGCCCTGCAATATAACGATGGATATGATGAAAAAATTTTTTCGTTTGCTAATAATATAAATACACATGAAGGTGGAACTCACCTTTTTGGTTTTAAAGCTGCTTTAACTAGAACAATGAATATCTATGCTACAAATAATAATTTACTTAAAAATATTAAAACAACTGTTTCAGGCGATGATCTACGTGAAGGTATGGTCGCCGTTATTTCTGTAAAATTACCTGATCCTCAATTTGAAGGGCAAACAAAAACAAAGTTGGGTAATTCTGAAATAAAAGGTTATGTAGAAACGTTATTAAATGAAAAACTTGCTACATATCTTGAAGAAAATCCGCAAACAGCTAAAAAAATACTTGAAAAAGGAATTGAAGCTGCTCGTGCACGAGAAGCTGCTCGTAAAGCGCGTGATCTTACGCGACGTAAAGGCGCTTTAGATGGTTTATCTCTGCCAGGGAAATTATCTGATTGTCAGGAAAAAGATCCAGCTTTAAGTGAAATTTATATTGTCGAAGGTGATTCTGCTGGTGGAAGTGCAAAACAGGGTCGTGACCGTAAAAATCAAGCTATTTTACCCTTGAAGGGTAAAATACTTAATGTTGAAAAAGCTCGTTTTGACAAAATGTTAACTTCAAATGAAATTAGAACGTTAATAACAGCAATGGGAGCTGGTATAGGTAAGGATGATTTTGATGTAGCGAAGTTACGCTACCATCGCATTATTATTATGACTGACGCAGATGTTGATGGCTCTCATATTAGAACGTTGCTTCTAACATTTTTCTTTCGCCAAATGCCAGAACTTATAGAACGAGGTTATTTATATATAGCTCAACCACCTCTGTATAAAGTAAAAAGGGGTAAAAAAGAAACATATCTAAAAGATGAAGATGTACTTCTTGATTTTTTACTTAATATTGGTGTTGAAAATAGTGCTATAGAAATAAATAATGGTGAAAAGATTATACGTGGCAAACAAATTATTCCAACACTTAAGAATATTATTGAATATAATAATTTGTTTGAAAAATTAATAAAAAAAGGGATAAAAAAAGAGTTATTAAAAATATTTGTTTCGGGAAATATACAAAGTAATTTAGTTGAACAGGTTGATCTACAACCGTTATTAAAAAAATTACAAGAAGTGGCTCCTCATGCTGAATGTGTATTGCATACTGATCCTATGCGAATACTTTTTACGCTAGGAAATGTAAGAGCTCGTCTTGACCAAAAAAACTTAGATATATTATCCTCACAGGAATATAAATTGTTGCTGGTAGCTTATAAACAAGTTGATAAAATTTGTAGAAAAGAACCAGTTAAAATTATTCAAGATAATAAAGAACACGTTTTTGTTGACGATATTTTTGAATTACTTAAATTTTTTCTACAAAAAGCTAAAAAAGGTCAATATATACAAAGATATAAAGGACTAGGAGAAATGAATCCCGATCAACTTTGGGAAACAACTATGGATCCAGAAAAACGGATTTTACTTCAAGTTAAGATAGATGATGTAGTTGCTGCTGATCAAATTTTTACTATATTGATGGGTGATCAGGTTGAGCCGCGACGAGAATTTATTGAAAATAATGCATTAAATGTGTTAAATCTTGATGTTTAATATTCGTACTACTCAGCATCTCTCAAATTGGGCAGGTAATCCCCATAGCAAGGGTATTTGTAGCCATGGACTTACGACAATAAGCCCCATAGATGGGTTATGCGTCCCTTGGTATGAGGATTGCGAGCCTATAACGCTGAGTAGTTATTAATATTATTGATTTTATAATTACAATGTATTCCAGTTTTCCGGAGGAAATTAGTAGATGCTTTCACAACAGAGCAAAGTAAGCGTCAATATTGAGAATGAGATGCGCAAATCCTATATGGATTATGCGATGAGCGTTATTATAGGACGTGCTTTACCTGATGTACGTGATGGATTAAAGCCAGTTCATCGCCGTGTTCTCTTTGCTATGCATGAATTGGGTAATGAGTATAATAAGCCATATAAAAAGTCTGCGCGTGTCGTTGGCGATGTTATTGGTAAATATCATCCTCATGGTGATACGGCTGTTTACGATACGATAGTAAGAATGGCGCAAGATTTTTCCATGCGTAATCCACTTATCGATGGTCAGGGTAACTTTGGGTCTGTAGATGGTGATTCTGCTGCAGCTATGCGTTATACTGAAATTAGAATGGCGAAATTATCCCATGAGTTACTCGCTGATCTTGATAAAGAAACCGTTGATTTGGGGCCTAACTACGATGAATCATTGACTGAACCACTAGTTTTACCATGTAAGTTTCCAAATTTATTGGTGAACGGCTCTGAGGGTATTGCCGTTGGTATGGCAACGAAGATTCCACCACATAACCTTGGTGAAGTAATTGATGGCTTATTGTCTATTATAGACACGCCTACTATTAGTTTTGATGATTTGATGGAAAAAGTTCCAGGTCCAGATTTGCCGACTAGTGGTTTCATTTTAGGACATGATGATGTGCGCGAAGCGTATCGTACCGGGCGTGGTATTTTTCAGATGCGAGCCCGTGCTTTAGTTGAAATAGATCGACGTACAAGTCGTGAAAGTATTGTTGTTAATGAAATACCGTATCAAGTAAACAAGGCAAAATTGATTGAAAAAATTGCCACGTTAATCAAGGAAAAAAAGATCGAGGGTATTTCTGATCTTCGAGATGAGTCGGATCGCGATGGCATGCGCATTGTTATTGATTTAAAAAAAGATACAATGGCTGGGGTTGTGCTTAATCAATTGTATAAAATGACGTTGATGCAGACCTCATTTGGTATAATTATGTTGGCCATTGTTGGTGGACAACCTAAGGTTTTAACATTACGTCAAGTGCTTGAACATTTTATTGATCACCGGCGTGAAATTGTAACTCGTCGCTGCATTTTTGAGTTAAAGAAAGCTGAAGCGCGTGCTCATATACTTGAGGGATTGAAGATTGCGCTGGATAATATCGATGAATTGATAAAAATTATTAAATCATCAGCTAATTCTGCGGAAGCTAAGATTCGCCTGATTGAGCGTTTCAGTTTTTCAGATATTCAGGCTCAAGCTATTCTTGAAATGCGCCTGCATCGGTTAACAGGTTTAGAGCGTGATAAAATTCTTAACGAATATCATGAGGTGTTAGGACAAATTGCACGTCTTAAAGAAATTCTTGGCAGTGAGGTAGAGATTCTTAAAATTATTCGTCAAGAGTTATTGTATATTAAGGATAATTATGCCAATCCCCGCCGCACAGAAATAATTGCTAAAACAAAAGATTTGTCTATTGAAGATCTTATTGTTGAAGAAGACATGGTCGTTACTGTTTCACATTCCGGTTATATAAAACGTAATGCCGTTTCACTTTACCGTTCTCAGCGCCGTGGTGGTAAAGGAAAAACAGGTATGCGTCCGAAAGATGAGGATTTTGTTGAATGTCTGTTTATCGCTTCAACACACTCCTATATTTTGGTGTTTACTGATCAGGGAAAAGTATATTGGCTCAAAGTTCATGAAATTCCTCAAGGTGGTCGCGCTGCCCGAGGAAAGGCAATTGTTAATTTATTGCAACTTGCTCCCGATGAACGAGTGATGAGCCTTCTACCGGTTAAGGAATTTGTTAAAAATAAGTTTATTATTGCGGTAACTAAAAACGGTGTGGTGAAAAAGACTGAACTTATGGCTTATGCCAAACCCCGTATTGGTGGTATTATTTCCATGACTATTGATGAGGGTGATAAATTGGTTTCCACGCGTATCACCGATGGATGTATGGATGTACTTCTTGCCAGTTGTTATGGTAAATCAATTCGTTTCGCTGAAAAAGATATCCGAGCTATGGGACGCACAGCACGTGGTGTACGTGGTATGCAACTTGAAAGAAAAGATCGTATTATTGGTATGGAAGTGGTGACTGATAAAACCTCAGCAACTCTAGTGAGTGTTACCGAAAATGGTTATGGCAAGCGGACAGATCTTGGTGAATATAGAATTCAAAGCCGCAGTGGAAAAGGGATTATCACTATTAAAACTTCCGCTCGTAATGGCAATGTTGTTGATATTAAGCTGGTTAGTGCTGAAGAAGATTTGATGTTTATTACAGATCGCGGTAAAATTTTACGTACTTGCGTTGATGCCCTGTCAGTTATTGGTCGTAATACGCAAGGGGTGCGCTTGATGGTTCTAGAATCCGATGAGAGAATTGTTGCTGTTGCCAAGTTAGCTGAAAAAGAAGATAATGGTGAAGTAATCATTTTAGATTCTGAGTTAGAAAATGAAGTTGATCAGTCATCTGGTAACGATGATAAAGAATAATAATGGATCAAATGGAAATTGATAAAATCATGAACATTGGAGTTATCGGCGCTGGTAGCTGGGGAACCAGTTTGGCTAATCTTTTGGCAAAAAAAGGTTATTCGGTCATATTGTGGGCTTACGAGCATCACCTTGTTGAACAAATGTTCCACAACCATGAGAACAATCTGTTTTTGCCGGGGGTTATTTTAGCGGATAATTTACACTTTAGTGCATCCCTCGATGATGTGGCTGGTTGCGAAGTGGTGTTACTTGTTTCACCATCGCAGGTGGTGCGATCAGTGATGGAGCAAGCTGTTCATGCGTTACGCTCTGATGCTATTATTGTATCGGCTTCGAAGGGGATAGAAAACGATACCCTGTTGCCCATGTCGGATGTGCTAAAAGAGGTGCTACCTGTAGTATTACATGATCGACTCGCCTTCTTATCCGGTCCAACATTTGCTAAAGAGGTTGCACTGGAACAACCATCAGCTGTAGTTGTATCTGCTGAAAATAATGAAGTGTGTGATAAAATTCAGCAGATATTTAATACCACGTATTTTAGAGTTTATACTAATAATGATGTAATTGGTACAGAGCTGGGGGGGGCATTAAAAAATGTGATAGCTCTGGCTGCCGGTGTTTCCGATGGATTGGGATATGGGTACAACACCCGGGCTGCTCTGATCACCCGAGGGTTAGCAGAAATAAAAAAAATTGGTGTAGCCATGGGAGCAAAGGCGGAAACTTTTGCCGGGTTGGCTGGTATGGGTGATCTGGTATTAACCTGTACCGGCGATCTTTCCAGAAATAGAGCAGTAGGTATTGAATTAGGAAAAGGGCGACAGCTCAAAGAGGTAATTGCTGAAATGTCGATGGTCGCTGAAGGGGTAAAAACCACTTTATCGACCTATCAACTTGCGGCAAAACTCGGGGTTGAAGTACCGATTATTGCTGAGATGTATGCTTTACTGTATAAGGGTAAAGATCCGCGAAAGGCTGTTGTAGATTTGATGCAACGAGAGCTGAAATCAGAATATATATAATAAGAAAGGTTTATATGAAAAAGTTTTTCTTTATTGCTTTACTGTTAATACCGGTATTGTCATTGGCTGAGCCTTTTGTTGTTATTAAAACAAATATGGGTAATATTGAGGTTGAACTAAACCAAAAACAGGCACCAATTTCAACGGCTAATTTTTTGAGATATGTTGATAGTGGTTTTTATAAAAACACTATATTCCATCGAGTTATTCCTAATTTTATGATTCAAGGCGGTGGTTTTACCAAGAGTATGGCAAAAAAGATTACCAAAGCTGAAATTAGTAATGAAGCGACAAATGGTTTAAAGAATAAACGCGGTACTATTGCCATGGCACGAACTAATAAGGTAGATAGTGCGACGAGCCAGTTTTTTATCAATCATAGCAACAACTCCTTTTTAGATCATAAATCGAAGACACCGCGCGGATATGGTTATGCTGTGTTTGGTCGCGTGGTAAAAGGTCTTGATGTGGTCGATAATATTGCCATAGTGAAAACTGGTAGAAAAAAAGGGATGAATGATGTACCGATTCAACCAGTAATTATTCAAGCGCTTGAGCGATTAAAAAATAAATAATCGTATGGCTCAACGCGGACAAAGGGGCTGTTATGACCACGATCCGCATTATGTCTTACAATTTGCAAGGGTGTCGCAATTTAACTGCTTTATGTAATGCCATTGAACATGCGGCAGCAGATTTTGTGGCATTACAAAATGTAACCAGTTTGCCAGCAGGGCAACGTTTGTCAGATATTGCTGCTTCTAGCGGGTATATTGTTGTCAGCTCTGGTGCTACGGGGGTGCTGGCATTACTGGCTAAGCAGCAGGTAAAATTTATTCAGACGTATGATTTGGGTGATGGTGCAATATGTATGAACGCTGATCTGTGTGTTGAGGAAAAGCGCTTTAATTTGCTCAATATCATCTTGGGCGGTGGATTCTTTAAACGACCTGAACAGATTCGCCGTCTCCTAGGTCCTGATCTTCTTGATCTACAAAACCTTAAATTTCCTTCTCTGCTTCTTGGTGATTTTTACGATATCATTTGGACTTCTGGTCATTATCGGTTCAACGATCAAATGCGTCGTTTTGCACCACCAATTTTGCGCGGAACCTATCCGGCAATGTTGCCCATATTTAGTCGTGATCGTGTTTATGCAACGAATAGTATAAAATTAAGTAATATCAATATAGATCATAGTCACAATGCTCGTGTGGCTACCCATCACCTACCATTGATTTTAGATATTGAGATATTAGATAATCGTATTGCGCTCACACAGCATGCTAAAGAACCCCGAACCAGAATGGAAGTTGCACCGGGGTAGCGGATTGAAGGCTGTGGATAACATTGTTAATAAAGTGGATAACATCCATAAATACGGTTGTAACTGACGATATGAAAAAATTAAGATGTCAAAAAAGAAACTAAGACAAACGATAGCGGATACATTGAAGGTGCTTAATTGCGAGTATCCTGATGCGCAATGTTCGTTAAATTTTTCGACTCCATTTGAACTCTTGGTTGCAACTATAATGTCAGCACAATCGACGGATATCAGGGTCAATAAGGTAACGCAAAAATTGTTTGCGGATTATCGCAGTATCGAAGACTATGCTAGCGCTGAACCAGAAGATGTTGCCAAGGTTATCCGTACCGTCGGCTGTTTCCGGAATAAGGCACGTAGTATTGTCGAATCAGCGCGAATTATTTGTGCCAGTGAGAATAAACAGGTTCCACAAACTATAGCTGGTTTGCTGTTGCTGCCAGGTGTCGGGCGTAAAACAGCTAACGTTGTATTGAGTAATGTTTTTGATCAGCCCGGATTTGCCGTAGATACCCACGTCAAGCGGGTAGCATATAGACTAGGATGGACCACTTTTAGCCAACCGGATAAAATAGAAACACAGTTGTGTGATTTAATCTCGGCGCAACAATGGGGGCATACATCCCATCTATTGATTTATCATGGTCGAGCTGTGTGCAAGGCACGCAAACCACAGTGTAAATTGTGTCCCATCGAAAAAGAATGTGCCAAGTGTTTTTAAAGCGCTGAATTGAAGGTCATTGACAACCGATTCGCTATCTACTAGTTTAGAACTACATCGACAACGTGTTATCTTGAGTGGTGGAGGGATTGGCCCTTTGAAACCACAGCAACCGATTCCGCAAGGGGTGTCAGGTGCTAATTCCAACCCTTGTTAGTGGGGAAAGATGAGACGGCGTCTTACGATATCGTGATTGTTAACGTATTCGCAAGACCCTGCTCATACATTGAGTGGGGTTTTTTTGTGCCTGCTTGAACTTTAATGCAATTGGAGTATGTTTTGGCTGCAACCGTTGAATTGGTAACGACTAAATATGTGACTATTGAGCGGGAACTACGTTTGGAGAGTGGTCGTTTACTTGGTCCGCTAACACAGGCCTATGAATCCTACGGGACGCTGAATGCAGGTGGTTCCAATGCTATTCTTGTCACTCATGCGTGGACAGGTGATGCCCACGCCGCAGGTCGCCATAGTAGCGATGATCGCAAGCCCGGTTGGTGGGATAATCTGATTGGTTCCGGCAAGGTGTTGGATACCGATAAGTATTATGTAATCTGTTCCAACGTAATTGGTTCCTGTAAAGGATCAACTGGTCCTACAAGTATTAATCCTCAAACAGGTCGTCCCTATCGACTTAATTTCCCCATAGTGATGGTTCGTGACATGGTGCGGGCGCAAAAGTTATTACTCGATGTTCTGGGTGTTACTAATCTTGTAACGGTGATTGGCGGCAGTATGGGAGCGATGCAAGCGTTAGAATGGGGGATACTCTATCCTGAAATGGTACAATCGATTATTCCTATAGCCGGTACAGGTCGTACATCACCGATGGCAATAGCCCTCAATGCACTGGCACGGCAGGCCATTTATAACGATCCACTGTGGAAAAAGGGTAACTATAAGCCAGAACATCCGCCGATGAATGGTTTTGCCCTTGCTCGATCGGTAGGACATATTTCATTTTTGTCGGAAGAGTCTATGGCAATGAAGTTCGGGCGTCGTTTTTCAGCTCGTGATGGATTATTTGACTTTTTTGGTCAGTTTGAAGTGGAACGTTATCTGGAATACAATGGCAACAGTTTTCCGAGTCGTTTCGATTGTAATTCGTTTCTATATTTGGCTAAGGCACTCGATTTGTATGATGTTGCACGGGAGACAGGCAGTTTAGAAGATGCTCTTGAACCGTTAATTTGTCCATCGCTGTGGTTTTCATTTACCTCTGATTGGTTGTATAGACCGGAACAGACAGAAGAGGTAGTTGATGAGCTTAAGCGCTTGGATAAAGCGGTGGAATACCACTTGATTGACTCCGATTATGGACACGATTCATTTTTGGTAGAGCCGGAAAAATTCACCCCGTTCGTGGTCGAATTTCTAAAACGGATCGATGTTACTTAAAGAGATTTAGCTGTTTTTTGGGTCGCGGTTTTAGCTTAAAAGGTCGCGCTGAGAAGCGGGGACATTCCAATAACTTGCTGCCTAAAGGCTGACGGCAATCGCGGACACATCTCTCGCACAAGGGGTTGAATTGTTCAATAATCTCTGGTTTCACAATGAACTCCTACGCAATTTTGCTCTTATTTTAAGCAGATAAAACCGTATCTACAGCCTGTAGTAATATTGTGAGGTCTGCACTAAATGGATCAATTTCTACGCAGATTTTGTCATCTGGTTTGGTATGCCGATAGAGAGGATCGTAATATTTCAGCATCAACTCAGAGACTAGTTCATGCCAGTCTTTTTGGCGTAATAACGCCAGCATATTCTCTACTTCGTTTATTCCAAGTCTGCGTTGTAGTGACTGAATAGGCTGAATAAACGCCTCTTCAGGCAATTGCGCTACATTATAATCTTCAAGGATAATTTGAATTCTATTCTCTAAACTAGTTTCAAGCCATAGAGTTGTTTCGATTTGTAAGCTTTGATAAAAACGTAATGGAAGCAGCACTCTACCGATATGCCGACTTTCACCCTCGGTTAGAGCCCATTTCCCCGCTGGGAACTGTTGTAATTGTTTCCACAGTAGTGCTTCAAATTGTTTTTGTGATGGTTGCTGGCCGAGACCAACACCACCAAAAGCGCTGCCGCGGTGGTTGGCCAATTGTTCGAGATCGATCACCGGTTGTTGTTGTTTAGCCAGTTGTTGGAGAACTCTGGTTTTACCGACCCCGGTTAGTCCACGAAAAACCAGCATTCGTCCCCAATTTCCAAGCTCAAAAAAATCGATCACATGGCGACGAAATGCTTTGTGACCACCGCGTAACTGAAAAGCTGGGTAACCGGCTAATTGTAAAAATGCGGTCATGGCTCGGCTGCGTAGACCCCCGCGCCAGCAAAATACTACGATAGGTTGTCGATTGTTGGTGCGTAGCTCATCAATACGTTTAATCAGTCGAGGAATCTTTGGTGAAACCAGCTCTATTCCACGGTTGCGTGCTACATTGGAGCCATCATTTTTGTATAAGATGCCAATTTCAGTACGTTCAGTGTCATCAAGGATGGGAACATTAACAGCGTCTGGAATGGTAGCATCACTAAATTCAGCCGGGCTACGAACATCAACCAATAACGCCCCTTCTGATTGGCGCTTTAGTGCAGTTTCAATATCGACAATGAAGGAATCATTAAACATAGGTTTATTCAATCTGTTAAAATATGAAAAGTTATAACCGCCAAAGTGTAGCAGATTGCATTATGGAGTTAAAAGACTGATTTGATCAGCGGAACAAATAAATTACTATGTACGTACATGGCGGCGTATAGTGTTTAGCGAATAAGGAAAAACTAAATTGACTTAGATAGGCTATTATGGTAGAAAATTTCGGTTATAAAACATGTTGAAGCTAAGGGAAGAGGTTTTAAATGGCCAGTAAAAAAAAGCAACGAATGGCCTCTGAGCGACGTGAACTGTATAAATCGCTTGGCTTTCTCTCCAGCGTCGGTATTTGTATGGTGGCCTCCGTACTTATTGGTATGGTCATGGGTTACTATTTGGATCAGTGGCTGGGAACCAAGCCCTGGCTGTTGTTGTTGTTTCTTGGTTTCGGTATTGTATCCGGTTTTCGTAATATCTTTATCTTGACCGACCGAGAATTACGGCGGCAAAAAAAACAGGATAATAGTGAAGGACAACAGTGATCAGTTGCTCGGCGAACTAGCTCGGCGCAACTGGATTATTTTCGCTGTGCTACTTGTTTTGAGTTTGTTTTTTAAGGATAAAGACTTCACCATTGGTGTTGTCGGTGGTGGTTTAATTGCTATTTTTGGGTATCAATGGTTACAGCATTCATTGATAAAAGCCCTTTCGGCTTCTGTTGAACCGGCAGTTAAAGGGTTTCAGTTTAGCTATGTTTTAAGGCTAGGGGCGTTAGCAGCTATATTAGTGCTGCTTATAGCGGTGGTGAAGGTGAATCCACTTGGCCTGATTATTGGACTTTCAGTTGTGGTTATTAACATAATGTTGACCACGGTTAAGCACGCTATTAAGTAAGGAGATACTACCTAATGACACATCCTTTTTTATTCCTGCAATGGATTGAACAACAACTGCATACTCATGTTGGTCAGCACGTAACCTATACCTGGCTAGTTATGTTTATTTTATTTGCAGTAGCTTTTGTTGCTTCACGTGGAATCAAAATGGTTCCAAATAGTTGGCAAAACCTGATGGAAAGTGTTGTCAGTGGTATAGAAAATCTATTGGTCGAGACCATGGGGCCAAAAGGGCGTACATACTTTCCAATGATAGCGACTTTTTCGTTGTTTATTCTAGTATCTAACCTGATTGGTTTGATACCAGGCATGTACCCTCCGACTGCCAACTTGAATACTAACGTTGCATTGGCGCTGACCGTGTTTGTCATGACCCATATTATTGGCATTAAGGAGCATGGATTTAGTTATCTCAAGCATTTCATGGGGCCAATTCTCGCTTTGGCACCGTTGATATTTATCATTGAGGTCATCGGTCATCTGGCTCGCCCTCTGTCGTTGTCACTGCGTTTGTTTGGTAATATGTACGGTCATGAGATTGTACTGATGATCTTTATCGCTCTGGTGCCGCTGTTATTGCCAATCCCGATGATGTTGATGGGTGTTTTGGTGTCATTTATTCAGGCATTTGTTTTTACCTTGCTGGCTATGATATATATCGCTGGTGCCTTGGAAGAGGCACATTGATCTAGTTCTTAACGTTTATACGTTTAGATAAGTCCTATATTGTATAGGAAAAATAACCTACTTTTTTTGTTTCAAGGAGAAGAAAAATGACATTTTTTGCATGGTGTGTGATGGCAGCAGGTATTGGTATGGGTATTGGTTCTGTCGGTACAGGTATTGGTCAAGGTCTGGCTATTAAATCTGCTGTAGAGGGTGTAGCTCGCAACCCTAGCGCCAGCGGTAAAATCCTAACAACTATGATGATCGGTTTGGCTATGATCGAGTCACTGGCCATCTACGTATTCGTAGTATGTATGATTATTCTGTTCGCTAACCCATTTATTGAGCAAGTAATGACACTCGCTGGCTAGTAAATAGCGCAAACATAGTTTAATAAAAAAGGCATCCCAATTAAAGGGATGCCTTTTTTGCGTTTTAAGCTGGAAGAAGATTAGAATTGTTTTCGTGTGGCTTAATACCTGTTACTTTTATCCATTGTGTGATTGGAAAGAGTACTAAAAATGTAACTATTCAGCGTGCCAAAATTGAGAAGTGCTGAGCAGTTACCTAAAAATAATTGATTAAGGAGCTGTATACATGCAACTGACCCCGACCCAATTGTTACACCGTACCTTCGGTTTTTCCACTTTTCGCCCCGGTCAGCAACAGGTGATCGATACTCTGCTGGCGGGGCGTTCGTCACTGGCGATTTTTCCTACCGGTGGAGGTAAGAGTTTGTGCTATCAATTAACGGCACTGTTGCTTGATGGCTTGACGGTGGTGATTTCACCGTTGATTGCTTTGATGAAGGATCAAGTTGATGTATTGCAACGTGCCGGAGTGGCAGCGGCGCGGCTCGATTCCAGTATAGCGTATGCTCAAGTGCAGCAGATCTATCGTGATATGGCTGATGGTAGTTTGAAGATTTTGTACATCGCCCCAGAACGCTTAGCCAACGAGCGTTTTTTGCAACGGTTAAAACGGGTGTCCATCGCTTTGCTGGCAGTGGATGAAGCGCACTGTATTTCGGAATGGGGGCATAATTTTCGCCCTGATTATTTGAAGATCGCTCAATTGGCAGTCGATTTACGTGTTGGGCGGGTTCTAGCGTTGACGGCAACGGCGACGCCGCAGGTGGCGGAAGATATCTGCCGTGCCTTCAATATTGCCGCTGCCGACCAGGTGTTGACCGGCTTCAATCGTCCCAACCTCGCTTTAAGTATCATTCCGTGTAGTGCCGAGCAGCGGTCAGAGTTGTTGCTGCAACGTCTTAATAGCATCCCTTCAGGCTCTACCATTGTCTATGTGACTTTGCAGCACACCGCTGTAGAGGTAGCTACATTGCTAACTAAGGCGGGATTACCTGCACATGCATATCATGCCGGATTGAAGGATGATCAACGTAGTGCGGTGCAGGATCTCTTTATGGGGAGTGATAATCAAATCATTGTTGCCACCATCGCTTTTGGTATGGGGATAGATAAGGCGGATATCCGTACTATCATCCACTACAATTTGCCTAAAACCATAGAAAATTATATGCAGGAGATTGGTCGTGCTGGGCGGGATGGCCAACCAGCACAATGTGAGTTGTTGGCTTGTAGCGATGATGCTACGGTGTTGGCCAATTTTACCTATGGTGATACGCCCACCCCAGAAGCACTGCAAGGGATGATCACTCACTTGCTCAATCAGGGACAGCAATTCTCGGTGTCGCGTTATGAGTTGTCAGCGAATTATGACATTCGACCGCTGGTGGTGGCTACGGTGTTGACTTATTTGGAACTGGGTGGAACGCTGGAGGCTACTGGACCATTTTACGCCGGATATAAATTCAAATTTTTGCGTCCTAGCCAACAGATATGTGCTAACTACCCGGGAGAGCGAGGCGAGTTTTTAGCTGCGTTGTTTGCAGGGGCTAAAGCCGGGCGGGTGTGGAGCCATGTGGTTCCTGATGAAGCTGCGTTGGCACTGAATCAGCCACGTGATCGCATTACTGCTGCCCTAACTTATTTAGAAGAACAGGGTGATTTACTCTTGGAGAGTTCCGGATTGCGCTACGGTTATCGTTTGCGGCAAAATAGTACCGATTCTCAACAATTGATCGCCACAATGGTTAAGGCGTTTGCCGATCAGGAGCAACAGAATTTACAGCGTTTATCCGGGGTACTCGCTTTTGTTGCACAAAGTGGTTGTGTGGTACGCCATCTGTTAAATTATTTTGGTGAGCAATTGGAGCAAGACTGCGGACAGTGTAGCAGTTGTTGCGCTGAAACGGTTGTTGCACCGATGCCTGCGATGGCTGCAACATTATCGTCAAATCAATTACTCACAATTCAAGAAGTTCACGCTGAGCATCACAGTGTTCTGACCCATCCCCGCCAGTTAGCACGTTTTTTATGTGGCATTTCCAGTCCTGCTATCAGTAAGGCTCGCTTGACCAAGGATGCTCGTTTTGGTTGTCTGGCGCAGTTCCCTTTTGCCGAGGTGCTAACTCATATCGAACAGTTACCAACCTGTCGGACTTAGCAAGAATCTACTGCGAAATCGTCAGGTCGGTGCATATTTCCTAATATTTTCGACAAATAGACCAGCTATTCGCTCTCAAATGTTCGAAAATCTGCCCTCGACCTGCCAATTTCTCGCACGCTTCGCCAAGCCCGACAGGCTGCTAGGCTAACTTTACGGTGGGCAGCAGGCGCAGGTAGAACGGAACAGTGTTGTGCTCAAGTAGCGATCACCACGGTCGGGAAGAAGGGTGACAATAACCCCCTTATTCACAGTGGCGGCGACACGCAACGCTCCGGCAACAGCGGCACCACTGGACATGCCGACAAACAACCCTTCACGGGTAGCTAATTCTCGCGCACAGTCAAAAGCCTCGTCATCTTCGATAACTATTTTTTCATCTATATTTTCCTCATGATAGATGGCAGGAACAATCGCCTCATGCATGTTTTTTAGTCCCTGAATGGTATGACCAAGGGTTGGTTCGATACCGATAATTCGAATGGATTGATCACGCTCTTTAAGGGCGCGTCCAGTGCCCATCAGGGTTCCCGATGTGCCGACACCGGCGACGAAAGCATCTATGTTGCCATTGCACTGGCGATATATTTCTGGACCGGTGGTTTTGTAATGCGCTAGAGGATTGTTTGGGTTGCCGTACTGATTGGGCATAAAGTACTGATCCGGGGACTCGTTGACGATTTGGTGAGCGAGGCGAATGGCGCCATCGGTTGCTTGACCGGGGACGGATAAAACCACCTCGGCACCGTGGGCTTCGAGAACACTACGGCGTTCAATACTGACGCAGGGGGGCATCACTAATTTAACCTTAAAACCCAGCGAGGCGCCGATCATCGCTAAGGCGATGCCGGTGTTGCCGGAGGTTGGTTCTAAAATTGTTTTGTTGTGGGTCAATTCACCCGATTCGATAGCCTTTTTGATCATATACCAGGCGGGGCGATCCTTCACCGAACCTCCGGGATTGCTTCCTTCTAACTTGGCGTAAATTTTTACCGCCGAATTAGGATTGATATTGGCTAAATGAACCAACGGGGTATTACCGATGGCTTGAAATAGGGCAAATTGGTCTGTAGACATGATTGTTATCCATTATTGCTGCTGCTGCTGTTGTTAAATAATTCCGTGAAGTGATGCGCCGCTTATTCCGAGGCTGTCAACACGTTTTTCTACTGTCGGATCATCGATAAGAGGTGGTGCATGATGTGCTTTGCGCCGTGCATCAATAAGTAACGAACCGTTACAGCCCCAATGTTTATTATGGATGAAAGACTCGATGCCGTAGATATCCTGTGCCGGATCAGAGCGGGTAAATGTAGTCCATAAAAAGTTGTTCAGTGATCTAGCTGCAAAGGTGCTGTCGTTGCTGACTATGATTAGCGGAAACTGATTGATGGTGTCAGCGGCATTAAAGAACGTGCTCAGTTGTTTCATTGCCTGAGCTGGAACGCTGTTGTTGTGGTGACATGGTGGTCCACTTATGATTAGAACCCCCGGTATGGCTATATTTGGAGCGCTAAATCCCTCTGGTAAGGGTAGATCCGCTGGAATTTCTGTGACCAATGTTCGCAGTGCTGGGCCGCTGGCGGCGATTACCACCTTCGACCCTCTGTTGATGCTATCACCGGTGTAATCGAGAGTGTCGATGGTGGTACAGGTGTGAAAATGGAGATCGCGACGCCAATCACAGCATTGTAGCATGTGACCAATAAATTGATCAATGTGGTGAATATCGAGGTTTGGACAATCGTTGCTGTTGGCTATCATCAGATACTTTGCCAGCGATAATTGCCCTTGACCTAGAATAGCACTCGCCTGAGTGAGTAATTCTAACGGACGTCGATCATCACTGTAGGGGGTGTAGCGTTCGCTACCTAAAGCCAGGAGTAATGGATGAACACCGGCAGCATCGACAGCATGAACCGCTTTGATGCCGGGCAGTACTGCAGGGATCAGATCACCGGTGAGCTCGTGAATAAAGTTACCGAAGCTGGTATCCTCCTGTGGCGGGCGACCCACGGAGGTGAACGGCCAAATGGCGTCGGGGCGATGATAAATGGCGTCTACCTGTAACACGGGAAACTCATGGGTGAGGCTGTAATAGCCTAGGTGGTCGCCAAATGGACCTTCAGGGCGGGTCGCTGTGGGGTCGATGCTGCCACATATGACAAAATCGGCCTGGGCAGGAAAGGGTAGCCCGCCATTGTGAACCATAGGGATGCGGTGTCCGCCGAGTAATCCGGCGAAAGATAGCTCTGGCATCCCTTCGGGTAGGGGCATAACAGCGGCTACCGTCATACTTGGCGCACCACCGATAAAGATGTTAACCGGCAATCGTTGTCCCGCTTGCTTGGCGATGCTGTGATGCACACCGATGCCGCGATGGATCTGATAATGCATGCCAACTTCGGCGTTATGAATATAATCGTTGCCGCTAAGCTGTACCCGATACATACCGAGGTTGGAGTGGCGCATTCCCGCTTGTTGAGGGTGTTCGCTGTACACCTGTGGCAGGGTGATAAATGCTCCACCATCGTCGGGCCAGGAGACCAGTTGCGGAAGCTGATCGATGGTGATTTGTTTGCGAAGAATCGACCCTTTTTTGACTTTCTTGGGTAGTAAATGCCATGCACCGCACGTGGCAGAGAGAAACTTCCACGGCTGTTTCATCACCGCAGTGGGATCAAGTTTGGCATCAACGAGACGCTGAACTGTGTCGAGGGTGTCGCGAAAGATGAAACGGGTGCGATCCAAAGTGCCAAACAGGTTGCCGAGCATGGGAAACTTACTGCCAGTGACATTGGTAAACAGCAGTGCCGGACCACCGGCAGCGTAAACTCGACGTTGAATCGCCGCCGCTTCCAGACGGGGATCGACGGGCTCATTGACGCAGATGAGTTGACCATGTTGTTCTAAATCATCGACGCATGTTTGCAGATTGGGATAGCCCACGTTATAGCTCCTAAAACGAATTGATACGCCGGATAAATGAATTGAGCAGACCGTAACTGCGCCGATCAAATTCTATCGCTAAGCGGGGTAGATGCCATAGGTCTGGCTGATCCTTCTCTTTTTCGAAGGCACTGACTGTTTTGATGTGAGTTCCCGGTAACAGGATTTTAGAAAATTCATGTTCGAGTGTCTCAATTTGTTCAGGTTGTAGTGCTTTCGTGAGGCGGATTACCAGTCGATTGTCAACGTATCGGCTGGAGTGATATATCTTATAGAAAGAGTGAATCACGTCGAAGGCTTCGTCGATACTGCGGGTTATGGTGAACAGTCCAAAGTCTTCCCCGCAAATCAATCCTTTGGCGAGCATGGTGTTACGTAAAAGTTCCAGCCACTGCTCCCAGTATGTTTCCTTATCATCGTCAATCAATACCAGAGGGATCGGTGGATTTTTTCCGGTTTGTAGCAAGGTCATAGCTTCCATTGCTTCGTCCATGGTGCCGAAGCCACCGGGGAAAAGGGCAATGGCATCGGCTTCTTTAAGAAAAGCCACCTTACGATTGAAGAAGTATTTATACATTAATACCCGGTCACTAGCTTCCATCACGGCGTTGGTAGATTGTTCAAACGGAAGCTCGATGTTGATGGCAAAGGAATTCTCTTCCCCTGCGCCTTCGTTGCCAGCTTGCATGATGCCACCACCGCCACCAGTGATTATCATGTAGTTATGCTCGACCAGAAGGCGGGCAAAATGGACACATTTCTGATATATAGGCTGGTGCGGTTTGGTGCGGGCGGAGCCAAAAATGGTAACCTTTTTGCGTGAGCGATAGGGACTGAACACCTTGCTGGTGTAGCGCATCTCTTTCATGGTGGTGCGGATCAGTTTTAGATCGGCCAGATAGTCGTTGTCGTGACCAACCTTAAGGGCGCTGAGGACCATTTCGCGGATAATATGGGGATGATGCACGCCAACCTGGTCGATCAGTTGGTCAATGAGGGTATCGATTTGACCATTGCTGCGGGTGAATTTGATGTCCATGGTATAAGCGTTCGACTCCTGAAAGTGGCTGAATTTTCAATTTCGGTGGGCGGGAAACCCGTCGCCGTGTATGGTGGTTTGTGTTCAAGGATTCTTATTTAAAACAGATGGTCGAAGAAGCCCGTAAGCCGGGTCCTGTACCTGATGTTAGTTACCCGACATCAGGGGACGATCATTCCTCTAGGACCGCCGTTGCCGACGGTCTCAAGCAGCCAACCCAGAAGCTTCGGACGGGTCGCCCTCAAGCGCTTCTCTATTCGGCCTTGCTCCGGATGGGGTTTACCTAGCCTCTGATGTCACCACCAGAGCTGGTGAGCTCTTACCTCACCCTTTCACCCTTACCTGCACCATCGAAATGGTAGCAGGCGGTCTTCTCTCTGTGGCACTAGCCCTGGGGTCACCCCCGGTTCCCGTTAAGAACCATCCTACCCTGCGTAGCCCGGACTTTCCTCCCGTTTCTGGTGAAACCGGCGATCATCTGTGCTTCTTCGACCATCTAATTTTTTGTGAATATCCGCCTAATTTTTTTGAACCGGAAAAACATACAATAAGCGGTTACAATGAGGGCAACTATCAATGCCCTGATTTTTTAGCATGCTGTTAAAGAACTGGGGAGGCAGGTGCATATTGCACCCGAGGCATGTTCCCTTATGCGCTTCAACAAGAGCTATCCCTTTACGGCGAACCAACAGTAGCTCGTAGTTTTTGCGGATATTGTCGGGTACTTTTTTGGCAAGATTTTCCCGCTTGCGATCTTCAGATACCAGTGACGCGTCGATTTTGGTCAGTTCAGCATCGATCTCTGTTGCACGGCTGTCGTTGCTCGTTTGTAGGGCGTCTAACTCTTGCTGTTTCTCCTGACGATCTTCTTTCAGGGTGGCAAAAGCTGAATCACTATCGTCTATTTTGTCCTGTAGATCTTTGCCCTGTTTTTTGGCTACGTCCACCTCTTTCAAAACAGCCAGATACTCTTTTTGGGTTTTAATTTCAGGTAAACGCGACTCAGCTTTTTCGATATTATCCAGCTCTTGTAATAGGGCTTGATTGATTTCACCGCGATCCTGAGTAATTGCATCCAACTCTGAATTGATGGTCTCAATGATAGCACGAAGCTTATCTGCCTGAGTGGCAAGTAGCTGTTGTTCTGAGCACAATTGTTCCTGCTGTTTACGTCCCTTGAGAATGTGGTGATCCAGTTCCTGTAAATCGATAAGCAGCTGTACGTCTTCTTTCACCCTGTTACCTCCGTGGCTGTTGAGCTTCTGTGTGTTATTTAGATATTACTAAATGGATCTATTTCGTCTGTTGCTACAATATAGTCAATAGACCAAGAGCGCTGTTGCGATTCCTTGGCTAATTTTTTGGCCAGACGGTTTGCCATCAGTTGTTCGGTGGCAAAATGGCCGGCGTCGATGAGAGCTAATCCGATGGCGCGGGCGCTCATTGCCTCGTGATATTTTATGTCGCCGGTGACTAGCACGTCGGCACCTTGGCGAGCAGCTTCGTGTATGAGTTGTGCACCGCTGCCACCGCAAACAGCTACTTTGCGGATGGGGGTATCTCCTGCTGCAACCATACGTAGCGTGTTGCAGCCAAGATATTGCTTGCAGCGCTCGGCAAATTGATCGAGTTGTTGTGGTGTTTCAAGGTAGCCGATGCGACCAAGGCCGATATCGTTACGCCGATTGTCTAGGGGGAGCAGATCGTAAGCAACCTCTTCGTAGGGGTGGACTTTAATCATTTTTTCAACCACTTTATTGATCAGCGCTCGCGGCACGATGGTTTCGAGTCGAATTTCATTCACTTGCTCATCGCTGCCAATGGTTCCGATATGGGGGGTACAACCCTCAGTGGCGCGAAATGATCCCGTTCCATCGCTGCGAAATGAACAATGATCGTAGTGACCGACGTGACCCGCACCGGCTTTGAACAGGGCTGCGGCGATGGTTTCGGCGTTATTATGTGGAACAAAGACCACCAGCTTGAGTAGATTACCTGCCTTGGGTAGCAGTAGCGGCTTGTAGTTAACTAGATGGAGTGCTTGAGCCAGCCAGTCGTTGAGACCGTTGGCGGCGTGATCGAGATTGGTATGAACGCTGATGATGGCGAGGTTATTGCGGATTGCAGAGAATAGGATTTGCCCTGTTTCGTCGGAGGGAGTTATTTTTTTTAGCGGTTTGAAAATCAGAGGATGGTGGGTAATCAAGGCTTGACATTGAAGTTTTATTGCTGTTTGCACCGTGGCAATTGTTGGTTCTAGGGCAACCAGCACCTTGGTGATTTCCTGTTTTAAATCCCCCACTTGCAAACCAACATTGTCCCAATCTTCGGCAAGGTTTTGCGGGTAGTGTCTGTTGAGGAGTCCGACCAGATCCTGAAGTCGCATACAGGGTGTTTTATTCATCATACATATCCGTCAAACAAAGAGAGTGCAACTATGGTGTAGTTGCACTCCCTTAATTATGAACCATCTATATCGTTGGCGAAATCGCCTGCGTTGTTGTACCATTGTATCCTAGGCAAGAATATGAACCGGATGAAAAATGGTGGGCCCACCAGGACTCGAACCTGGGACAAACCGGTTATGAGCCGGTGGCTCTGACCAACTGAGCTATAGGCCCACACGAAAACAGAGAAGTGAGTTTAGTTTATTTTTAACCTATTGTCAAATAAAAATTACTTAAATAGGCTGACGTAGCACTCGAAGCGTTGTACATTGTAATATTCAACGATAAAGTTTTTGTAACTATTCAGCGTGCCCAACTTAGGAGACTGTCCGATAACAGAAGAGACTACTGCGAAACCGTTCAGTCGATTTCGCGCTACGCCCCCTATTGTCGGACAACCTCTTAGAGAGGTTCTGAATAGGTGCAAGTTTTTTACACTATCATTTCATGGAGGAATCATGCAGTTACGTATTACCATTTTATGTGAAAATAGTGTTGGTCGAGCTATACCGGTTATTGGTGAACACGGTTTTGCTTGCTGGATTGAGGTTGACGGTAACCATTATCTGGTTGATACTGGGCAGGGTTTGGGGATTATCAACAATGCCTATGTGCTTGGTAAGCAGTGGGATAAGTTGAGAGCGGTAGTGATCAGCCACGGTCATTACGATCATGCCGGTGGTCTGGAACAGGTGTTACGCCATACTGGCGACTTGGAAGTGTTTGCCCATCCGCAAATATTTGCTGAACGTTATTCGCAAGGGTCGCATACATTGCGTTTCCTCGGTATTCCCCAGCGACGAGAATTACTTGAAACATTAGGGGCGCGTTTTACCTTTACCCCTGTATTTCAACAGATCGCGCCAAGTGTGTATGTGACCGGAGCCATTCCCCGGCGTAACGATTTTGAACATGGTGATACTAACCTTGTTCAACGCAATGCGGCGGGTGAGTTTGAACCAGATCCTTTCGAGGATGATATGGCGGTGGTGATCGACTCACCGCGTGGCTTAGTGGTTGTCCTCGGTTGTGCTCATGCCGGTATTATCAACACCCTTGACTATGTGTGTGAGCGTTTTGGACGCCAAGAGGTTTATGCTGTGCTCGGTGGTACCCACCTTGGTCCGGTCAGCGTGGAGCAGTTTAATAGCACTCTTGAGGCGTTGAAACGATTTAACATTCAAAAACTCGGTGTTTCTCACTGCACCGGACAGCCCCGAGCTGCCATGTTGCGCAATGAATTTGGTAAGCGATTTTTCTTCGGTTCGGTAGGGGCGGTTTTGACGATTGAATAATTACCCAATCCGCTCTGTAACCACTGTCTAATGCTTTCGCAGAAAGTAAAAAATCAGATGGCTAAGCAAAAAGCGCCAAATGCAAGGCGCGTGATTGTTGAGCAATGAGGCGTACTTACGTACATTGAAGCAGCGAGACAATTACGACTGGTTCTGTAATGGCGCAGCAGTTGGTGAGTTTTTGCGACGCCATCACTGTATCACAAAGGAGAATACCATGAGGAAACTTGGATTATTGTTGTTGTGTGCTGGTGTTTTTTTGGCAGGTTGTGCCAGTCAGTCCGGCGATGTGTATAGTCGCTCGCAAGCACAACGGCAACTCTCGGTTTTTTATGGCACCATCTTGGTTGTTGATGAGGTGACGATTGAGGGAACTCAGTCGGGGCTTGGTACTGTTGCTGGTGGTGTGCTCGGAGGTATTGCCGGTAACACCGTTGGCGGTGGTCATGGTCGAGCCCTGGCAACGGCTGTAGGAGCTATTGGTGGTGCTTTGGTTGGTACAACGGTAGAAGAAGGCTCGACACGTAAAAATGGACTGGAAATTACCGTAGAACTCGATAGTGGCGAAGTGATTGCCGTGGTTCAGGAAGCTGACGACCATTATGCCGTGGGCGACCGCATACGCGTTATCCGTGGCCCGGGTGGGGTTTCTCGTATTCGCCAATAAGTTACTTTTTAGCTGTAATTCCATTGACTTTCTTTAGCTTTCGGTTATATATATAAAACTCTATGTTGATCTGAATGGCTTTATTTAATAAGTAGGGGACATGATGAAAACAATTGAATGGATCTATTTTCGCAAAGGTTGAGCGTCGTGTAAAAAGGCTCAAAAGTTTTTTGAGCAATATCAAATTGTTATTGATACTACCGTCGATGCTCGCAAGGAACCTCTGAATGAAGAGGAGGCTTGGGCGCTGTTAAGTAATGCACAGCGAGTGGTTGCTGTAAAAGGGAAGATTCTTAAAAATTTATCTGTTTCAGAAAGGAATCGGGAAGAAATTCTCAAAATTTCGATGGGTCCTTCAGGAAACTTACGTGCACCTACTTTTGGCCTTGGTGAATATTATGTAGTTGGCTTCAACGAAGATATGTATACTGAGCGGCTTCAGCCGTAACAGGTGAGCTGGAAAATATATTTTTTCCGCCTCTACAGTGGCGGATTATTCTTTGAACGAGATGCGAAAGGGGCATAAATAATGCTGACAGTAACCGATGAAGCTCGTAATGAGTTGAAAAATATCCTTGAGCAAAACCCGGGAAAATATTTACGGGTAACCGTGGCAGGTTTCGGCTGAGGAGGTCCCTCTTTGGGATTGACTCTGGATGAGTCAAGAGATGAGGATAAGACACTGGAGGTCAATGAGATCGAAATTTTAGTTGATGCACAGGTGGAGCGTTTTACCGATGATCAGGTGATTCACTTTGTGCAGGATGGATTCACTATCACCTCTACTGCTAATGGTGGTGGTTGTGGTTCATGTAGTGGTAGTTGCAGTTAGTCTGATTTATATTGACATAATAAAAAAAGAGCCGCCCCTGTTGCCAGAGGGCGGCTCTTTTTTTGCTTAGTCATCTTATTTGTTTTTGCGAGACAATCATTCTTACCAGCGCTGTAGATTATCTTGAATAAATTGAACAATGGTGTCCTGGATTTCTCGCGAATTGGCGCTGGAATCAATTTTGGTGCCGAATTCAAAGTAAACTTTTTTGTCCGGTTCAATGGCGCCAAAGTCTTTGAACCGTTTACCGTTGCTCCAGGCATCTGTTTTTAGCGCCAGGGGGATGATGGGGACACCGGCTTTACGGGCTAATTTAATGCCGATGGAATTGAACTGCTCGGCGTCGAATGTGGCGGTACGAGTGGTTTGCGGAAATACAATGATAGATATGCCGTTCCGAAGTCGTTCACAGCCTTGGTTTAATACGGTTTTTAAATCTTCTCGCGCATTGGTACGGTTAACAACAACGGGATTACGCGCACGCATTACGTGTTTAAATAGCGGATATTCAACAAGGTTTTGTTTGACGATAAAGGTGGTGCGGCGGTAGGGGGCGATGAGCGACGGTAAAATAAATGTTTCTAGCGTGCTCATGTGGTTGCCGATAAACACACATGGTTCGGTGCTAGCACACACGTGCTCCATGCCGCGTACCTGAAATTTAACGCCACAGTCTTCTAGTGCTCTAAGGATGTTGAAGCTGCTTTTGGCCCAGTCTCCGTCGGTATAAATTCCCTGCTTGGCCATTTGCGCCGCATTCCAAATAATTTGAAAGGCTCGGGGGTAAAAACAGATGCTGGGAAATTGTGAGCATGGCCACATTGGCTCTTGATGTGGTGAGTCATAGTTTCCATCATTTAATTTGATTGTCAGCATGGGGTTTTCTCCTTAACTACGGTCGGAAATGGATTGCAGTAGGTTTTTACAGCAGTATGGCAGTTGGGATAATAAAGGGCGCTGTTTATACGATAGCAATTCTCTTATTGGTGCGTTACTTGTTTATTTGGCAAGAACCAGAAGCGTGCTATAATATATCAGTACGACGCAATTGTTAATGGAAAAATGGTGTGACCTAAGTGCAGTGATTCCTGTACAGTCGATCACTTGGAGCGGATCAGGTAAAAATGAGTTACCTCGTTTAGCCCGAATGGGTCAAAACCGTTATCAGGCGGTTAGAATAATAAATTTCATACGAAAGGTAAAAGTGATGGTTCCATTATCTGTTAGCAGAGCTTGGAAAGAGCTTCCAGAAAAGAAGAAATCGGTAATTTGTCGCCTGTGCGCAAAGAATCAACCCCTTATCTTTGATCGTTGGACTACTGCTGCTGGCGTAAAAAATTTTCGCCATGAATCGTTGGTTAATCGCAAGGCCGGATCTGCCGCACGTCTTGATGCAACATTATTTAAAGCAGAAAACGGCCATCTGGCAGCAGATTTATTGATAGCTTATTTTACTGCAATGGCACCGGAAATAAATAGTCAATATCTCGAAATGCTGGAAAATAGTGAAAATGAAGAAGCCGAGACAAAGTTGAACATCTATGCTCAGCTAGTCAACAGTTATGCAGACTCACCCTTTATCGACCTTTACCTAGCAACGGCGCTGTGGATTGAAGAATTCGACGAAAAAGAGATAGAAACCGTTAAACAATTAGCCGTACAGTTTGCTGCTTGTGCAGGAGAATAATTTGCCGATACTAAGGAGGTGGCATGAACTGGCATGTTTATATCATCCTGTGTTCCGATGCTTCTCTCTACACCGGAATTACCACCGATGTTGAGCGACGGTTCGCCCAACACACCTCTGGGGCGGGAGCCAAGTACTTTCGCGCATGCTCGCCACTGCGTGTTGTTTATGTCGAGGCAGGGCATGATCGCAGCAGTGCTGGTAGTCGTGAAGCACAGATTAAAAAGTTACGCCCCGTCGATAAGCGCAGCTTGATTGCATCATCAGGCGTAATGTAACTATTTAGCGTGAAGGGTACGCAACCCCCATATCAAGGGACGCAACGAACACAAATACCCTTGATACGTGGATTACGTGTTCAATTAGCATCAGACAATCATTTCTTGAAACAGGAGCCAACGTATTGGAGCAAATCGCAATCGCATTAACTGGTGTAACCGCTATCTGGTTAAGTCAGGATAGCCGTAAACAGTGGCGGCGCTACTCCTGTGTGTTTGGTCTTGTTGGCCAGCCATTCTGGTTTTACAGCTCGTGGAAGGCTCAGCAGTGGGGAGTTTTTGTACTGTGTTTTTTTTACACCTGGGCATGGATTCGCGGGTTGCGCTTGTATTGGATGCGCTAAGGACTGTTGTGCTTTTGCCGATTATAACATCGAAGTGCGACGTTATTAACGTGACTTTTTCCCGAATTCTGTGTTCTGATTACAGATAATACAATATTTTTAGGTAACTACTCAGCGTGATGGGCACGCAATCCCCATATCAAGGGACGCAACAAGCCCATCCATGGGGCTCATTGTCGTAAGTCTATGGCGACAAATACCCTTGTTATGCGGATCACGTGCCCAACTTGAGAGGTGTTGAGCAGTTAATATTTTTATTCACACAATCGAAAGGAACAAACCATGAAAGCAATTAAAAACATCATCCTGTCACTTTTAATGACCCTAGTCGTCGCTTCACCGGCACTTGCTACCACAGCTGGGCGGGCTGATTACAGCAGTTTAGTCGTTGTGGCATTTCTCGCTATTTGTGCAGCGATCATTGGTGCCCAAGTTGCTCCTGCCATTATGACATTTTTGGGTATTAAGAAGTGATCAACTAAATGGATAAACGTGGCTAAAACGTACAGCCTCCTAGGAGGCTGTACGAGAACGCAAGAGCACGTATTTTCGACCAGTAGAAGCGGTTTTTAGGGTGCGCCATACAGCATGGTTAAGCTTGATGGCGTCGCAAAAACTCACCAACTGCTGCGCCATTACAGAACCAGTCGTAATTGTCTCGCTGCTTCGATGTACATATTAGACGTTGCATGCAACGTTTCTACAGAAACAATCATGCGCCTTGCATTTGGCGCTTTTTGCTTAGCCATCTGATTTTTTACTTTCTGCGAAAGCATTAAGCTTAGTTTTCTTCCAGCTCAAACGGCCAGGCGAGAACGCCGCCTTCTAAGTAGGAGACGTTGGTAAATCCGGCCTGTTTTAAAATAATCGCCGCCTCAAAGCCGCGCAGGCTCAACTTACAAAAGGGTACGAGCAAACGGTCTTTGGGGAGTTCATCAAGGCGACTGCGTAGTTTGCCAAGGGGCATTAGTAGCGCACCGGGGATACGGACGGCACTATGTTCTGTCGGTGAGCGAACATCCAGCAATAACATCTCTTCACCATCTTCTATGCGCTGCGACAGATCACATGGACTCATGCTATCGGCTAATCCGTCGAGTTTATTACGCATGGCATTGGCTGCTTGTAAAATAGCATCCATTGCTCCGGCAAAGGGAGGCGCATAACATAGATCAAAGTTAGCTAACTGATCCACCGTTGCTCCAAGGCTAAGGGCGGTAACGATAATATCTATGCGTTTGTCGATATTACCCGGCCCAACTACTTGACCTCCGAGGATTTTGCGTGTTTTAGCATCAGCTACGAGCTTGATGATGATCGGCTTGCTGCCGGGATAGAGGTGGGTGATGTCAGGAGCTGTTATGATGACGCTGACGGAATCGTAACCGTTGAGTTGTGCATCTGCAGCGCTGAGTCCGGTGCGACCCACGTTGATGTCAAACACCTTGACCGCCAGAGATCCGAGGATGCCGGGGAAGCGTTCAGGTTGTCCACAGATATTATTGGCGACTACGCGCCCATGTTTGTTGGCAGTTGACCCGAGGGGGACATAAACTTTTTTGCCGCTAATGATGTCGGTAGATTCGGCGCAATCTCCAGCAGCGTAAATATTGGAGTCGGAGGTTTTCATCTGTTCATCGACGGCAATGGCACCGGTGGAACCAATGTCGAGTCCGGCAGCAACGGCGAGATTGACCACGGGGCGCACACCGATCGCCATCAGCACTAAATCGGCAGCATAACTGCCCTGATCGGTGATCACCCGCTCCACTTTGCCATCGCCCTCAATGCGCTGAAGTGGTTCGGCTAAACGCAGATTGACTCCGTTGCTGCGTAGTTCGCGATGCACCAATGTTGCACAGCCAAAATCGAGAGCGGTGGCCATTACCTGATCTTTCATCTCCAGTAAGGTGACCTTAACGCCGCGTTTTGTTAGTGCTTCGGCCACTTCGAGCCCAATTAAACCGCCACCGACAATTACAGCATTTTTGGCTGTTGCAGCCATTTGATCAATCTGCTCCGCTTGCTCCATGGTTTTTAAGGGGAGCACTCCAGGAAGGTCGATTCCCGGGATCGGCGGCATGATCGGTGTGTTGCCTGTTGCCATTACCAGCGTATCGTAACGCAGTGTTTGTTCCTCGCCACTTTCGAGATTACGCACATTGACGGTGCGTTGTTGCCGGTCAATGGCAGTTGCCTCGGTAACGGACAGCACATCAAAACCTTTAATATTTTGGAAAAAGGCTTCGTCCCTCAACACTCCGACGGGAGTGCGGCGTACTTCATCAAGGTTTTCATACAGGCCTTCGATATAGTATGGGAGGGGGCAGGCTCCGTATGAGATATCTTTTGTGCGGTCAATAACGGTGATCTGAATATCAGGGTCGAGTCGCCGGAGTCGGCAAGCGGTTTTCATCCCTGCCGCAACTCCACCAATGATAACAATGTGACGTGTTTCCATGGTTCTTTGCTCCTTAAACTGAAATTAAAATGCAGGCACGAAGCGCAATAGCTTGCGGAGTCAGCATAATATAGAAAATGTACAATATACTGAAATTTGCTTGTTTGCTAGCTTCAATCGAGGTTTTTTTGAGAAAAAGTAGAAAGAGCTTTCGTTTAACATGCTTGAAATCGTGAATGTTTTTCTGTTTTTGTTGATTCCTTATTGCCTTTATTGTCCGACCTGATAGCCTTGAAAAAATTGTGAAAATAGGGAGGGAAATGGTGGCAGATACTGCCTGGCTTATCATCTTATATTTGCTTTCAGTACTGGCGGCGATCCATGCTCTATTGCATAAACGCAATCCCCCGGCAGCGTTGGGTTGGATCGTGGTGTGCCTCGGTTTGCCGGGATTCGGCGCATTTTTTTATCTGCTGTTGGGGATGAATCGGATTCGTACCAGAGCGCGTAGTTGGCAAGATGGAGGTCGGGGGATTTATCCGCTGGACTCTGATGAACAGTACGAAGCAGAAGATTCCTGCGAGGTGTCCGCACCATTGGTAGTTCCTTTCAAAACACAAAACTACCAACTGATTCGCCAATTGTCGGATCGGGTGACACGGCGTCATTTATTGTCCGGTAACCGGGTTGAACTGTTACACAACGGTGATCGGGCTTATCCGGTCATGCTGAATGCGATAGCTGCTGCAAGGCAAAGTATTGCCCTGTCTACCTATATTTTTGATACGCAACAAACGGGACGCACTTTCGTTGCTGCATTGTGCGCCGCAGCACAGCGCGGTGTAGAGGTGCGTGTATTGGTGGATGGTTTGGGTGAGCTGTATTCGTGGCCACTGGTTCATCGCTTGTTTGTTGGATCGAAGGTGCAGGTGGCACGTTTTCTCCCTTTTACTCTACGCCGACGCGGTTTGCATCTTAATTTACGCAACCATCGCAAATTGCTGGTGATCGATGGCGAAATCGGTTTTACCGGTGGGATGAATATCAGTCATCGCCATCTTTTAGATAATTTGCCGGATGAGCAGGAACCCGCAGCAGCACGAGTTTGGCCTAGTGGGCGGGTGGTTGATCTACATTTCAAAGTGGGGGGTCCTGTTGTCGGTCAGATGCAGGAGACCTTTCGCGAAGATTGGAATTTTGCCACCGATGAAACCTTTAGCGGGCGCAATTATCCGCCTCCAATCGTTGGCAGCAACTGTCTGTGTAGGGGGATCAGTGCCGGGCCCAACGAAGAGTATGAGAAGCTGGTGTGGATAGTGGTTGGTGCGCTCAATTGCGCCCGTAAACGGGTATCGATCATGACCCCCTATTTTATCCCAGATCGGATGGTAGTGGCGGCTCTCAATGCAGCGGCGCTGCGCGGGGTCGAGGTGGAGATCATCCTGCCGCAAAAAAACAATTTGCCTTATGTTCACTGGGCAAGTCGCGGCTCTTTTTGGGAACTATTGGAGTATGGCGTTAAAATTTATTATCAGCCGCCACCGTTTGTTCACAGTAAGCTATTGCTGATGGATGATCATTACGCCCTGATCGGCTCGGCGAATATGGATCCACGCAGTCAACGGCTTAATTTCGAATTCAACCTTGAGTTGTACGATGAGGAGGTTAACGCTAGTCTGCGCCACCATTTCGATGCAGTGCGTCAAACAGCGCGTCCGATCACCCTTGAACAGATGGATGGTCGCGGCTTGTTGCTGAAGTTACGCGACAATTTCTTTCGTTTATTTACCCCGTTTTTGTGATGTATCTCCCCCTGAAGTTTTTTCCGTTGTTTCCGCATCATTTTTTTTGTTCTTCCGCACCGGAAGATCACATTTTTGCGGTCCTCAGCCCAAACCCATTTTGGGGAAAACCCAGCGGTTTAAAATAACCCAGACTACGACAATGCCCAACAAAGGCCAGATTGATTCCATTGATAACTCCATTAGTTGCTGTTAAAGTGTTGTGTGGTATTTAATGTCCTAAAATAACAAAACCGGACAGGTAACATTATGTAAAACATAATTAGAAACAGATCCGAATATAACATCGCGAATTTCACCACTGCTATGGCGTCCGATGACAAGCAAAGAAAAGTTTTCCTTGTTGGCGATGGAACAGATGATATCGCGCGGGAAACCTGATTCGAGGCGGGGAATTACTTTAATTCCAGCAGCTTCGAGGTATGCTGTTTTTTTTGCCAGAAACTTTTTCCCGGTTTTTGTCGCATATTGGCGGATCATCTCGATCTGAAAATCGGGGATCATGCGATAATCCATTTTTTTCAGATTGATGACGTGAAGCAACGTGATGGGATCGCTAAATTGATCCTTATGCTCAATAATTGCATTGAGGGTAGCGTCACTGGTTACGCCATCACAAATTGGAACGAGAACGTTTATCGCCATAGTGCCTCCGTTTGGATTATCCGCCATAGCCAAAGAACAGACGTGGCAGTAATAGAACCGGATCGGGCCAGAAAGTCAATAGCAGCAGGATCGCGATTTGAATGAGTAGAAATGGCATGACCGCCCGGGCGACATACAGCATGCTGCGGTTGGCTACGGCGCCGGAAATAAATAAGCTCACCCCTAACGGTGGGGTGCAATAGCCAATGCCGAGATTCAGGGTCATGATCAGACCAAAATGCAAGGTGTCGATGTTGAACTCAGCTAGCAGGGGTAAAAATATCGGGGTCAGTATAATGGTAGCCGAGATGATATCCATAAACATGCCGACACACAATAACAGGATATTCACTACCAGCAAAAAAGGCCACGGGGAGTCGAAGTTACTGACCACGGCACTGGCAATATGTTCGGGGATCTGCTCGAAGGTGAGGTATTCACCAAATACCGACGCGCCGGCGACAATAACTAATAGCGTCGCCGAAGTTACTGCCGAGGATACTATCACTTTTTTTACATCGCCAAGTTTCATGTCGCGGTGGATAGCCAGTTCGACGATAAAGGCATAGACACAAGCGACGATGGCTGCTTCGTTGGCAGTGAACACCCCGGAATAGATGCCACCGAAGATGATTACCGGTAGCAGTAGCGCCCAAATGCTTTCGCGGATGACGGCAATGGCTTCACGAACCTTGGGGCGGGGTCGCCTTTCCATCCCTTTTTTACGACAGAACAGCCATGCGTATAGTGACATAGCGCCCATGATCAGTATTCCGGGGATAAAACCGGTGAGAAACAGCGCCTCCAATGAATCGTTGGTGATCATGGCATAGAGGATCATGGCGATGGATGGCGGAATAATTACCCCGAGGATCGGTGCGGTGGTCATCACCCCGACACTGAATTGTTCATCATAATCGTGTTCGATGAGGGCGGGAATCATAAAGCCGCCGATGGCGACTACAGTGGCTACTGTGGAACCTGAGATGGCACCAAAAAAACCGCAGGCGAGAACTCCGGCCATGGCCAGACCGCCGGGGAGGAAGCCTACCAGCACATTGGCGGTTTTGATCAATTTCTGGACAATACTGCCGGTGGTCATGATGTTGCCGCACAGAACAAAAAATAACACTACAATCAGGGCAAACTTGTCCATGCTACGGTAAAGAATTTCGATGACAATTTTCGGATCAATGCCGACGATCAAGGTCAATCCGGCCAGTCCGGTAAAAAATAGAGCGATAAACACCGGTACAGTGGCAATCATTGAACCGAGTAGCAGCGCCAGCATGAGTAATTGTGGGTTATCCATTGTATAAATCCAGAGCGGTTAGTCGTTATCGACGATGGGTTGGGAAAAGAGATCCTCTGATAATAACATCAGGGTGCGGATAAACATCATGACACCGACGATGGGAAGGACAGCATAAAAATACCATTCCGGGATTTGCAGGGTGGCAGTAGTGGCAAATTCGTCGGCGTAAACATCCTGCAACAATCCCCAGCCTAGCCATGTGAGTAGAGCGGAAAATACCAGTGTTGACAGGTGGTTAATTACATTGAAAAATTTGCGGCTTACCGGAATGATCTGCGGCAGGGCGTCAATGCGAATTAGGGAACGCTGGCGAATCGCCGCGCTGCAGCCGATGTAGGTACAGAAAAAGATCGCCTTGCGCACCACCTCGTCAGACCAGTAAAGGCTGATACTGGTGGTTTTACGCAGAATAATGTTGGTTAGACCAGACAGCAGAGCTACACAGACGACGATGACCAGCGACCAATCTTCGATGAACGAAAAGGTCTTGTCGATGCGGCGAAATAATTTTTTTAACATAAAGAAATCTCGTTACGTTGGGTAAATAAAAAAGGCCGGAGGGGAAACCTCCGACCTAAGCAGTTCTGCATTGATTTGGGTAGATTGTCAGACGTTAATCACCCAACTGTTGCCGAACGGCGGCCAGATAGTCGGCGCCAATTTTTTCTTCCCACCTCTTATACACGGGAGCGGCCATATCGACAAGTTTTTGCTTTTGCTCGGCGCTAAGTTGGTAGAAGGTGACACCAGCTGCTTTGGCTGCGGCAATTTGTTGATCCTGCTGAATGCGGGTGCGCTTGCGGGTGTCGGCACTTTCTTCAGCAATAACCTTCAGTAGCGTTTCACGCACATCCTTGGGTAACTTTTTTAGCCAGCGTTCGTTGGCTAGGTGGATAAACAACCCCTGAGCATAATTGACTTCGGTGAAGTGTTTGGCTATTTCAAACTTTTTAGTGATATTGCACACGATGGGGCTGTGGTCGAGACCGGAGATAACGCCGGTCTGTAATGCCTGTGGTACATCAGGCCAAGGCAGAGCGGTGAACTTTAACTTCCACGCTTTGTAGATATCGGCATTGACGGGTGCTTGAGCAATGCGAAAATTCACATTTGAAGCTTCTTTCAGATTGCTGACCGGTGTGGTGGTCGCCCAGCCGTAAGTACCGTAGCCGGTGATGTCGATGACACGTATTCCTCTAGATAATGCACATGCGCTGAAGGGGGTAAATAGCTCCGGTGTGGTACGGAATTTATCCAGTTTATCAAAACTATCCACTACGTAGGGCAGGTTGACGATCCCCAGTTTAGGTGCGAGGTTGGCAGCGGCAACCGAGGAGCACATCATCCCCTGAATAGCTCCCATCTTTAACTTCCGCAGCACATCTTTTTCACCGCCTAGTTGTGACAGGGGACGAAAATCAACATAGAGCTGACCATTGGTTTCTTGCCAAATGCGATCACGGATGCGGTATCCTACGCCAACGCCTTCAATGGCCGGATGGGAAACGTTGGACAGGATGTAGGTGTACTTTGCCTCGGATGGGTCAAAGTCCGGGCTCCATTTAGCCAGAGGATTTTTTTTGGCTGCCGTGGCCGTTGAGACAGTGCATAGCAGGACGAGGAGACCGGCTAGTAGTATTTGTTTTAACGTGGATTTCATGATGGTGTTTGACCTTTCTTCATCAAGGCAAAATATTTGGAAATTAGTCCACAGGGCGTGGGTTGCTGTGCTCAGTAACTACAAGTTTCTATAACAGCGTGGTGGTTATTTAGGGAATAGATAGCCCCTGTTTTGTGTCGTTTTTTGCTAATATCAAAAAATGGTTTCGTCAAATAAAACAGAAAAACCCTCCGTTCGCTTGAGGCGAACGGAGGGTTCGATGTTGATTATGGGTAACTGTTCAGCGTGCCCAACTTGAGTAGGTGCTGAATAATCATTTGAATTATTGGTTCAAGCTGGTTTGTACTTTTTGCACATAGTCGGCTCCAATTTTTTTACCCCACTTGTCATAAACCGGTTGCACCATTTTTTTCAGTTGTGAACGGTCTGCGTTGCTGAGTTGAAAAAATTGTATGCCGTTGGCTCGTGCCAGACGAACTTGCTCAGCTTGTTGTTGTTCTGTTTTTTGTCGGGCAATGGCGCTTTCCTCCTTAACTGTTTGTAGGAAGATAGTGCGTAAATCGTCGGGAAGTTTATCCAACCAGCGCTGATTGGTCATGTGGACGTAGAGACCTTGAGCGTAGTGCAGGTCGGTAAAGTAGCGGGCGACATCAAACTTTTTAGTGATGTTGCACACGATGGGGGTATGGTCGAGACCATCAATAACGCCAGTTTGTAGCGCCTGTGGCACATCGGGCCACGGCATAACGGTAAACTTAAGATTCCATGCTTTGTAGCAATCGGTATTGACGGGAGCCTCTGCGATGCGAAAATTAACCCCATGGGCGTCCTTTAGGGTGCGTACCGGTGTTGTTGTTGCCCAACCGTAACTGCCGTAGCCGGTAAAGTCGATTACTTGAATATGTTGCTTGATGGCTGCTTGCCCGAACGGATTAAATAATTCGGGAGTATTGCGAAACTGTTCCAATTTTGCACTGGAATCGATAATAAATGGCAGGTTGACGATTCCCAGCTTGGGGGCGACGTTGGCTGCCATCACCGAAGAACAGAGCATCCCCTGAACAGCTCCCATCTTTAATTTACGTACCACATCTTTTTCACCACCTAATTGGGCGAGAGGGCGAAAATCAACATAAAGACGACCTTTGGATAATTCCCATACCCGGTCGCGAATTTTGTAACCAACACTTATCCCCTCAATGGCAGGGTGTCCGACACTGGACAAAAGATAGTGATATTGAGCCGTTGATGGATCAAAGGCGGGCTTCCACTGTTCCAGGACACTTAAATTGCCTGAATGGCCAACACCGGTTAAGGCAAAAAGGGTAATTAACGCTAGTAAACCAATCTTAAACGGTTTCATGATGTTCTCCTCCAAAAATTTAAATTGAGTGATGGTATCGCCACATTGCCATCTTATTTTTTGCTACCGTACACTAACGATTGCCAAAACCTTCGGTCAAGCGATTTTTCTGGTCAAGAGGTGCATAATTTTAGTAGAGTGGTTGTTCTGGATTAATCTGGTGAATTTTCCGATTTATGTCTTATGTGTAAACAGCTATTAAAATGGGGAAAATATGACTGTAACGGCAAAAGATCAGAAGGGGATTCTGCTCGAAGCGGGAACTAATGAGTTCGAAATTCTGGAGTACTATTTGTATGATCAGACATTTGGAATTAATGTTCACAAGCTGAAGGAAATTGTAATATTCAGTGAAGATGAGCTGACCCGTTTACCAGAATGTCATAATTCGATATTGGGTACCATATTATTGCGCGGTGACACTGTCCCCTTGGTTAACTTGGTACAACACCTTGGCAAAGTAGGTCGAAGTTCCGAGGAAGAGGCGGGTAGTCATGATGGAGTTCCAAGTCGTCACGTGGTACTGGTGTGTGAATTTAATGAAGCGGTGATCGCTTTTTTGGTTCATGGGGTAAATCAGATTCATCGTTTATCGTGGTCGCAAGTGAAGCCGATGGATCAATTTTTTGATAACTATCAGCCTCGTTTTACCGGTACTGTCACCATTGGTGATCGGGATATTTTGATTGTCGATATGGAGCATATATCTTACGAGATTTTCGGTGACGGAGAGCACTATGAAGATAGCAGTGACTCTTCTGAGGAGGCGACCGACGATAAAAAGAAGAATCGCGGCGATGTGAAGCTGTTTTTTGCCGAGGACTCGGCCATTATCCGTCAGGGGATCATGCGGGTGCTTCATAAGGCAGGTTATGTGCGAGCCGAATGTTTTAGCGATGGCTTACTCTGCTGGGAGGCGTTGGTGCAGGCGCAGCAAGATGCTGATTTGCCGATGCTGGTGGTGTCAGATATCGAGATGCCGGAGCTAGATGGTCTGGCGTTGTGTCGGCGTATCAAAGAGAACAGGGATATGCAGAGCATAAAGGTGGTGATGTATTCTAGTTTGATCAACGAGAACACTTCCCATAAATGTGTAGAGGTGGGGGCAGATGATTATACCAGCAAGCCCGATGTGGCTAAGGTTGTAGCGTTGGTCGATAAATACTGTCTCGCTGATTAAATCCTGAATCATGTACTGAATAAACAAAGCCCGCAGTTAAATAAGCTGCGGGTTTTTTCTCTGCCATATAAATATTATTTTCAATATATATAGATTGTTTTTTTAGATGTTGTGGTATAAACTAGATTCAGGCTAAAATTTATACTTGAGCAGGAGATTGATTAGTATGAAACTCGCATTGACAAATTTCAGTTTAAAATACCCGCGCATGGTGCTACTGGCTGTATTGGCTATAGTGATTGGTTTTTTGCTGCAATTTCCCAAGGTTCAGTTCGATAACGATCCCGAAAATATGCTCTCGGCTCAGGAGCCGGTGCGAATTTTTCATCATGAAATTAAACAGACCTATGCGCTGTACGATTTTGTCATTGTCGGGGTGGTAAACAAGGAGAATCCTGCCGGGGTGTTTAATGTTGCTACCCTGAAGCGTATTCACCGTTTGACCGAACAATTATTAAATGTGCAACGTGGTGACTCTGGTCTCCCGGTTATTGTTACACCGGCAACGCCTCAGCGAGGTGAGCAACGTTTAGAGCTTGATTTGACTCCCCCCAAACTATGGGAATATTGGTTGGGTAAGGTGTTTAGCCATGATCCCAATGATCTGTTTGATGACCAAGGACGCAGTGTCATTCTTAGTCATGAGCTGATGGCTCCCAGTGTGGTAGATAACATCAAACAATCGGAGTTGGGTTCCCTAAAACTCGAATATTTGATGGAACAACCGCCGCAAACAGCTGCACAGGCGCGGCAAATTCGTGACGATGCGATGAACAATCCATTGTATCGTGGCACACTGGTATCCGAAGATGAGAAAGCGGTTTGCCTGTATATTCCCATTGTAGCTAAACCGTATAGTTACAATGTTGCCAGTTTGGTGCGGGCGTTGACAGTTGATTGGCCCGCCGAGGATCAGGTGTTGATTACCGGCTTGCCCGTGGCCGAGGATACTTTTGGTGTCGAAATGTTGGTGCAAATGGCGACATCGGCACCGCTGGCCGGAATAGCAATTTTCCTGTTACTACTTCTGTTTTTCCGCAATTTATCGCTGATTATGGCACCTATGCTGGTAGCGATGTTCAGCGTTGTCAGTGCCATGGGGCTGTTGATTGGTCTTGGCTACGATGTGCATATCATGAGTTCGATGATCGCCATTTTTCTCATGCCGATTGCCGTGGCTGATGCGGTGCATATCCTCAGTGAGTTTTTCGATAATTACTCGCGCTTTGGCGATAAAGGGAAAACCGTTCGTTATGTTATCGGTCATCTGTTCAGACCGATGCTGTACACCAGCTTGACCACCATTGCCGGTTTTGCCGCGCTGGCATTTACCCCTATTCCGCCAGTACAGGTATTTGGTTTTCATGTAGCATTTGGTGTAGCGGTAGCTTGGTTGTTGAGTATGACGTTGATTCCCGCGTACATTATGGTGTTTGTGGGCGAGGAGAAATTGGCTCGTACGCCGGTGCGTAATGGTGCAACACCTACGGCAGGTATGTTATCGCTGCTGAGTAGGATGGGGCGCTTTAGCCAGGCTCGCAGCGGTATGATATTGCTGACCATGATGATTTTAGTCGTCGGTGCTATCTATGGCATCAGTCGTATTCAGGTGAACGATAACCCGGTGAAATGGTTTGCTCCCGATCATGAAATTCGCGTGGCTGATGATATCCTCAATCACCATTTTGGTGGCACTTATACCGCCTATCTCACGTTAGAGGAAGTAAGACCACAAGCATGCAATTGTGAGGAATTGTCGGTACAGATTGAGCAACAGGTGAAAGCTCGATTTGGTCGGCGCTTACCACAGGCTACGACTGAATTTACCACAAAATTACATCAACTTAGCGCTGGTCGCCGTCATCTGGATGGGTGTAATGTAAGTGAATGTTTTTATAAGTTGCTTAAAGAAGCTGAACGTCTGGATGGGCAGACGTCAGCTGGTTGGAACCTGTTGGCTGATGAGATAAATTATCTCGATTCAGCAGGGTTGACTGCGGCGAACTTACCGCTTCGTTTACGCGCTGTGGCTATAACTGCTGCCGATGAACTGGCGTTGTTACAGCAACAACTTGCTACACAAGGTTCTCTCACTGGCGAAGCATTGCTGGATGCAGCGTTAGCCGTGTGTGATCACTACTTGAAACAATCGTTTCGTGCTTTTGTTGTTGAAGTTAAAGCCGAAGCGACGGCGCCACCATTCAAACAGCCGCAGATGTTGCGCTATGTAGATGGATTACAGGAGCATTTACGCCACAGTGGTCTGGTAGGTAAAAGCACCTCCGTGGTCGATGCGCTAAAAAAAGCTGGCTTTGAACTGAGTTATGTTGCCGCGCCAAGCGATGCCAATGCGCTGGAACAGGCTGGTTATGCAGCTCGAAATCGCTCCCATTATGCCGTTCCAAACAAGGCTGCTGCTGCCGGGCAAATTTTTGTACAGCTAGAAGGGATGAAGAAAAAAGACAGCCTGTTTCACATGGTGACCCGCGATTACCGTAAAGCCAATGTTTGGATTCAGCTCAAGAGCGGCGATAACCGTGACATGGAAGCCGTTGTCCAGCAGGTGGAGAACTATCTCACTAGCCACCCAGCACCAGTTGAACTTAAATCGCGCTGGGCAGGATTGACTTACCTGAACGTCGTGTGGCAAGACAAAATGGTGCGCGGTATGCTCTCGTCTTTATTGGGTAGTTTTGTCGTGGTATTGATGATGATGACGCTCCTGTTTCGCTCGGTATTGTGGGGGGTGCTGGCGATGATCCCCCTTTCGGTGACTATCACCATTATTTACGGTATTATTGGCTTGGTGGGTAAAGATTATGATATGCCGGTGGCAGTGTTGTCATCATTAACCCTTGGACTCAGTGTCGATTTTTCCATCCATTTTTTGCAGCGAGCACGGAAGTTGCAACGTGAGGTGGGTGATTGGAGTGAAACCTGTCGGGTGATGTTCCAAGATCCGGCACGGGCTATCACCCGTAATGCCATCACCATTTCTGTTGGCTTTATGCCGTTGTTGTTGGCACCGCTGGTGCCATATAAAACCGTTGGCTTCTTTTTAGCCACGATTATGACTGTTTCGTGGTTGGCATCGTTATTGATTTTGCCCGCCCTGCTAACCCGTTTGCAGCGCTGGGTGTTCCCGAAAAAAGAATAGCGACTCTACGAGAGCCGCAGCCTCCTGTAGGAGCCGGCTTGCAAGCCGCGAAGGGTTGGTTCGCAGCTACGATCATTCGCGCTCTGGAGAGCGACTCCTACAGTTAAGCGTAAGAATCAGTGTTATATTAGGGTATGAATTAAACAGGAGTTAGAGCCATGAAAATTTTGCTGAAAATGACGATTATGTTGTGTATTATTGGGTTGGGGGCGTTTAGTGCCATAGCTCAGGAGTTAAGCGCCGATGAAGTTATTGAACGGGCCAATCAAGCGTCGTACTATGCCGGTCAAGATGGGCAGGCCGACGTGAAAATGACTATTACCTCTAAGGGTGGTATTACCCGTGAGCGTGAATTTAGTTTATTACGCTTGAGCGAAACAGGGGGGAATCAGAAATTCTACACCTATTTCAAGGCTCCGGCTGATGTATATAAAATGGCTTACCTAGTGTGGAAAAATATTGGTGATAACGATGACCGTTGGCTGTGGCTACCGGCATTGAACCTGAAAAAGCGTATTGCCCCCGGCGATAAACGCACCAGCTTTGTTGGATCCGATTTTGTTTATGAAGATGTCTCTGGGCGTAGCCCACAGGCTGATATCCACCGACTGGTGGAGCAAACACAAAGCTACTATCTGATCGAAAATACACCGAAAGATCCGTCGTCGGTGGAGTTTTCCCGTTATACGGTGCGTATTGATGCCTTAACCTTTTTGCCGCTAATCGCTGAGTATTATGATCGTTCGGGGCAGTTATATCGCCGGGTTGAAGCGTTGCAGGTGAAAGAGATACAAGGGTTTCCAACGGTTATGGTTGCCAGAGCCAGTGATTTGGTGAGCGGGAGTGTTACCCGCAACGAGTTTACTAATGTGCGTTATAATATAGGGTTGAAAGCGAAAATTTTTACCGAACGTTTTTTGCGTCGTCCCCCGCGTGAAGTAACCCGTTGATCGAATGGATTAAGCAGATGGTTAGATATCATATAACTATCATCGTTGCGGCATTATTGCTGCTTGGTCTCGCCGGGTCGGCGTCTGCCTGGCAGTGGCATGGCTTTGTCGATGGTCGCAGTGGCATGCGTTTGCACGAAGATAATGGGGCAGGCGAGCAACGGCGCTCTATTTTGAATGAGCTTCGCGCTCAGGTTGATTTAAGTCATAACGCAGACTGGGGCGTGTGGCAAATTCGCTCCGATGTGATCCTTGATGAAGCGGCGGGGCAACGCAATGCTGATCTGGAGAGCGGACATGGGGTGATCGATCTGCGTGAAGCTAATGTGTTGTTTCTCCCCCACGATCTTGTTGATGTGAAACTTGGTCGCCAGATACTGACCTGGGGCACCGGCGATCTGCTGTTTATCAACGATATGTTTCCCAAGGATTGGCAGTCATTTTTTATCGGTCGTGACGAAGAATACCTCAAAGCGCCATCCGATGCCGTGTTCATTAGCCTGTTTCCCGATTTCGCCAGTATCGATGTGGTCTATAACCCCCGTTTTGATGCCGATCGTTACATATCTGGCGAGCGGATCTCCTATTGGAACCCATTGCTGAATCGTCATGCCGGGCGCGATGACGAACTTAGGGTCGATCGACGCAGTCGTTGGTTTCGCGACGATGAGATTAGTCTGCGCATCTATCGTGATGTGGCAGGTTATGAACTGGCCTTTTACGGCTATGATGGTTTTTGGAAAAGCCCGGTAGGTTACGATCCGGTCAGCGCTCGGCAAACATTCCCTGCGTTGCGGGTGCTGGGAGCCAGTATACGCGGAAATGCCGGTTCTGGTTTGTTTAACCTTGAGGCGGGGTATTACGATTCCCGCTGCGACCGTGACGGCGATGATCCGCTAATTCCCAACAGCGAATATCGCTTGCTTGTCGGTTACGAACAAGAGCTAATGCGTAATTTGTCGGCGGCGCTACAGTACTACCTTGAATACATGGATGATTATAGCTATTATCAGCGCACCTTGCCGGTCGGCAGTGTTGAAAAAGATCGCGCCCGCCACGTGCTGACGCTACGTTTGAGTCGTCAGGCGTTCAATCAGAACCTTTTGCTCTCCCTGTTTACCTATTGGTCACCATCCGACCACGATGGTTATTTGCGACCATCACTCAAGTATAAAGCCAGCGACGCGCTGAGCATATATGTGGGTGCCAACCTGTTTTTTGGTCAGCGCTCGGATACTTTTTTTGGTCAGTTTGAAGATAATAATAACCTGTATGTTGGGATACGCTACAGTTTGTAGCAGCCTATATATTCTAAGCTTGTTTAAGAAAGCCACTTTGATTACCTAAAATTGACCACCATCGCCAATTCGTAACTATTCAGCGTGCCCATAGATTCTTTTGGATATTCAACTGTAAACTGTACTGTCCACTAAGTGTCGCCCTATTCTGTTATCTGGCATATTTGGTTAAGATTGTCGAAAACTGGAGATGCCCTTTTGGTCATGACAAAAAGCCAGAATATTTTAGCACCAAGGGAAAGTCAACAGCAGACTATACCCTTTGAACTCGTTATTCCTGTGACGGGTTCAATTCGGTTCCTTCAGCGAGAATATCAACATAGCTTCGATACATAAACTTTCGGTTTCTTTTTCCAGTACTGATTTGATGCAGGATGCCAACTCTTTCGCAGGTTCTAATTAAGGCATTTGCCTTGGTATAACTCACTCCGACGATTTTAGCGACATCATTTGCCATAACTACCGGCTGCAACATTAAAGCTCTTAGCAAGTAGATCCCGTGCGAGCCTTCACCTTCAGCAATAAGGCGATCAGAATCAATACGCTCGATAGCCTGAATTCGTCGCGTTGTTTCGATGACCATGCGTGAAACTTCACAGACACCCTCTAGAAAAAAACGTGTCCACGCCTCAAAGTTTCCGCTGATCCGAACCTGAGTAAGCCGATCATAGTATTCCTGTTGATTAGCTTTAAGATAGGCACTCAGGTAGAGCATGGGCTCGTCGAGTACTCCCTGCCAAACCAGGTACAGGGCAATTAGCAAGCGTCCAATACGACCATTGCCATCGTTAAAAGGATGAATAGTTTCAAACTGGTAGTGAATAATGGCGCAACGAACCAAGGGGGGGAGGGTGTCATTTTCATGTAAGTACATCTCAAATGCCCCGAGCATTTCAGGCATCACGTCTGGTGGCGGTGGAACAAATCGGGCATTTTCTGGACTGTTTCCGCCAATCCAGTTTTGCATGGTACGAAACTCCCCTGGTGTTAGATTCAATTCTCCTCCACGCACTTGTTGCATCAATACGCCATGAATTTCACGTAGCAGTCTAAGCGACATCGGAAAATCTTCTTCCTTCAGTCGTTTCAAACCATGGCGCATTGCCTTAACGTAATTGATAACTTCTCCAACGTCACCTGTCGGGTCATGATCGTCATCTGCACCGAGGATATCAACCAGCGAAGACTGGGTGCCTTCGATCTGTGAACTGAGTAACGCCTCCTTCTGGATGAACATGCCGACAAAAAGATCAGGGTTGGGTAAAATGGTGACGACAATATTTAATGCCCCTAGAGCACGATCCGCCTCCGAAAGCAATAATTGAAGATCTCCATCGATATTAATTGGAGGACTAGGTGGCAGATTTGCTGGATAGAATGCCGTATATCCAGTTGCTGTTTTTTTAAAGTCACCACTGCGAGCCATGATTGTCTCCTATAAAGCGAGTTTGTGAGATATGGATAGTTTAGAGATGTTATAACACGTTTTGTGAGATATGGTCTGAATATTGTTCGCATATCTTGTGTTTGCGATATATGGGTGGTGTAAACACCAACCCAAACTCGCAGCTGTTTTGGAGTTCAACGACCGGCTGTCACCAGACATCTGAAAAATACCTTTGAATCTGGTGAGTTGGTGGAAAATTCAGTTAGTTCCATTTTGGAACATACTGTTATTTTTCAGTTTTCACCACTGAATAAACCTGAATGGAGCTTCTGCCGCTATAATGACAAGGCGCAGGAAAAAACCACGCAAATGTCCTGAATGCGGTTCAACCCAAATCGCAACGATTCTTTATGGAAATCCGGCGTTAACGACTGATCTGGAAGAAAAACTTGCTGACGGCCGAGTGGCGCTGGGAGGTTGTACCTTTGAAAGGGATGCGCCTGTCTGGCGGTAGATGTCAAGTAAACTGTCGTATTTTTATCTATCCATTTGCTCGGAGTAACAACTGCTCCTTTGCCGCTTGCTCATAGTTCAACGTAACCACTTCAATGCGATCCCAATTTCTACAATCACCTGACCATCTTTCTGGTCGGTTGTTTTTAGCTGCAGCGTAAACTTCTTTCCTTCGTTGTAGAATTTCGTGATCCTCACCACGGTGGCGTTGTGCTGGGGTTACAAATTTAATGGAACTGTGTTGATGTTCATTGTTGTACCAATCTACAAATATTGCTGCCCACTGTCGTGCTTGATCTACAGTGTCAAAGGGTTGTTCTGGAAAGCTACGGTGATATTTTACCG
>JAYEOA010000055.1:0-17079 GCA_034722515.1 Thermodesulfobacteriota bacterium
CCTGCCTTTATACGGCTCTATCATCTCGACCATCAGCTTAACAATGGATTTTGGGGTATAGAACTGTCCGCCTTTTTTACCCTCGGCACTGGCAAACTCACCCAAAAAGTATTCATACACTCGGCCAAGCAGGTCTTTGGAATGTTCATTTTCCGCTTTTAGTTCAATGTCTGAAATAACATCAATCAACTGACCTAAAGAGGATTTATCAAGATTGGGTTTGGCGTAAACTTTAGGAAGAACATTTTTTAATTCTGCGTTCTCTTTTTCGATGACGCTCATGGCATCATCAATTGCCACCCCAATTTCCGGCAATTTGGCTTTAGCCTGCAAATTTTTCCAGCGAGCATTAGGCGGCACGAAAAAGACATTTTCAGCCAGATATTCGTCTCTATCTTCTGGATCTGAAAATTCATCTTTTTCTAACTTGTCATAAAGTTCCTGAAATGAGTCAGAGATGTATTTTAGAAAAATCAGCCCCAACACAACATTTTTATACTCTGCCGCATCAATATTTTTCCTCAAGCGATCCGCTGTATTGAATAATGATGCTTCAAAATTATTATTACCGTTTGCCATTATTTTCCTTCTGGATTGGTTGGTTTTTTTACACATAATGGGGTCGGTGCGAAGCGCCGAGCCCATCAAGTTATTAGCTTGTTTCTTTATATCTCATTTGAGATGCTGCCGAGTACAATCTTTTTAACACCCCAAACATTCAAGGCAATTATTTCAAGATTCTTAGTACCTATTCAACACATCTCAATTTGGGTACGTGATCCCAACAGCAAGGGTATTTATCGCCATGGACTTACGACAATAAGCCCCATGGATGGGCTCGTTGCGTCCCTTGATATGGGGATTGCGTGCCCATCACGCTGAGTAATTACCAAATTTTATAATTTTTCAGCATCTCATCTCGCTGAATAGTTCCCAATCTTAATGCTTTCGCAGAAAGTAAAAAATCAGATGGCTAAGCAAAAAGCACCAAATGCAAGGCGCGTGATTGTCTTTGTAGAGACATTGCATGCAACGTCTCATCTGTACATCGAAGCAGCGAGACAATTACAAATCACAACTTGATTATGCTCAACCATTCGCGGCTTGGAAGCCGGCTCCTACAAGAGCTTATATTATGCGATCAACCAATCGCACCTTGCCGAAACCGCCACCACCCGGGGTCTCTATCCGTAGGCGCTCACCTGCGTTGATGATAAGCATATTCTTACCGCCGAGGGAAATTTGCTCTCCGGCATGGTTAATCAACACATTATTACCCCGCGCCCCGGCTGCACCACCTTGCACACCATAAGGAGCAAACACCCGGCGCTCAGACAGGATGGCAGCCTGCAACGGTCGCAAAAATTCCAGTTCACGCACCAAACCATCGCCGCCACGGTAATGACCGCAGCCACCTGAACCGTTGCGCAGAGAAAATTCGCGCACCATGACTGGATAGCGATTTTCGACAATCTCAACATCGGTGATGCGGGTGTTGGTCATATGGGTATGTACCCCGGAGCAACCGTGCCAGTGCGGCCCCGCTCCGGCACCGCCACCGATGGTTTCGTAGTAACCAAAGTTATCGTCGCCAAAGGTCAGATTGTTCATACATCCTTGCGAAGCCGCTACGGTACCAAAAGCTTTGAATATCACATCAACTACCCGTTGCGAGGTCAACACGTTGCCACCGACGACGGCGGCATCAGCACGGGGCGACAGCAGCGAACCTTCGGTTAAAATCACTTCTACCGAGCGCAGGCAGCCCTGATTCAACGGAATTTCATCGTGAACCAAACAACGCAAACAGTAGAGCACCGCCGACATGGTCACCGCTCTGGGTGCATTCAGATTACCCCACTGCTGCAAACCTGTGCCACTAAAATCGAAACAGGCTTCACCTGCGTCGCCGATGGTTAAATTGAGAGCAATGACCGTTCCATCATCCAGATAATCTTGCGCCTGTACCTGAGCGTGCCCGTAACGTTTTTTCAACTGCCGAGCTAATTGCTGCAACCCATGGCGCACCGCCTGTTCGGCATGATCTTGCAGATAACCCATATAGGCGTGAACGGTGGGCAAGCCGCTGGCTGCTATCAATTCTGACATCAAGCGCACCCCACACTGGTTGGAGGCAACCTGCGCTTTAAGGTCGGAGATATTATCGGCCAAGCGGCGACTACCGGGGATCACTCCACCTTGGACGTCCCGACCATTACGGCTAAAAACCTCCTCCACCTCTGATTGTTGGAACACCCCCCCTCGCACCAGTTTCATCCCCTTGATGGCACAGCCTTCCTCGCTTAATATACGGGAAAACGGTGGCATGGAGCCGGGGGTGATCCCACCGATATCGGCATGATGACCACGGTTGGCAACGTACATCACCACCTGTCCATCATTAAAAATGGGGGTGATCACGGTGATATCGGGCAGATGACTGCCGCCCATTTGCGGATGGTTGCACACCAGCACATCGCCGGGAACTAAATTACCGGCAAAACGCTCAATCTGCTGCCGCACCGCTTCGCTCATCGCCCCCAGGTGGACGGGGGTATGGGGCGCGTTGGCTACCAGATCGCCTTGAGCGTTGAACAGGGCACAGGAAAAATCACAGCGCTCCTTGATGTTGGTGGAGATCGCCGTACGCTGCAGGGTGTGCCCCATCTGCTCGGCAATGGACATGAAACGGTGGCTGAACAGAGCTAATTGAATAGGATCAAGCTCCGTTGAAATCTCCGCCGCAAAGGCGTCCACTTCAATCAACAGATCGCCTTGCCAATTAATTCTGGCACAGCACTGCGGTTCCACTACCACCGTTGCCGTTTGTTGAATCAAAATCGCCGGCCCATCGATCTGAGTGCCGACTGGTAATTGCTCCAGGTGATAAATAGGGACATGATGCCAATCCCCATCGAGGTAACATTTTCCCGTGGCGACCGGTGTGGGGACATCACTGTTGCCTTCACCACCAATGGCAGCCTGTGCCACCGCTGATGCCGATGGGATTGATGGCAACGCCACGTAACTCACCCGCACCCGCACATCATCCACCTCCACAGCGGTATCGAGTTCAAAACCGAATTCGCACCGATGGTGTGCTGCAAAAGCACTGAGATAATCGCCATCATTGTGGCATTGGACCATCAACGCATTGTCGGTTCCAGCATAACGCAGATTCAAGTAGCGTTCAACCTCAACGGAACCATCGCCACTAACATCACAATTCGGGACAGGACAACCAAGATCGGTACACGCCTGCTCCACCAAATACTCCAGCCGCTGGTGGAAATAGCCCCGTCGCTGTTCGCTAAACGCACCACTGGCGGCTTCCTGCCGTTCACTCACCCGACAGGCAATCCCCATACCATAGGCAGATAAAATCCCAGCATGGCGATGGATAAAGATGTTTTTCATCCCCAGTTTTTGTGCCATGGCGCAGGCATGCTGCCCTCCGGCTCCCCCGAAACAGGCCAGAGCATGATCGGCGAGATCATAGCCACGTTGTACCGAAACCGCCCGGATCGGTCGCGCCATCACCTCATTGGCCACATCGATAAAACCGGCTGCTACTGCTTCAACCGTCATTGACTGACGACCATTGTGCAGCAGCCAGTGATTGATCTCATGAGTCAGTTCAGCAAAAGCCTTTTGAGTCGCAGCAACATCCAGCGGCTGGTCCTCGTTGGAGCCAAAGATACTCGGGAAAAAGCTTGGTTGCAAGCGTCCCAACAGCACATTGGCATCAGTCACGGTGAGGTAACCATTTTTGCGATAACAGATCGGGCCGGGATGGGAACCCGCTGATTCTGGTCCTACCTCAAACATGCCATGGCGAAAAAACAACCGCGACCCGCCACCGGCGGCAACGGTTTTAATCTGGAGTTGCGGTGCCTGAATGCGCACTCCGGCCACCTCGGCATCCTGCGTTTGCTCATAGTGCCCTGCATAACGCGATACATCGGTGGAGGTGCCACCCATATCAAAACCAATAACAGGAACATCCGGCAACGCCATAGCGCAGGTCTGGGCATAACCCACCACCCCGCCCGCCGGACCAGAAAGCAATGCCCTGCTGCCATTAAAAGATAAGGCAGGCAGCAACCCGCCATCAGAAGCCATAAACAGCAGTTCAGTAGTAGCTAAACCATCTGTGAATCCTTCGCAAAAACTATGAACATAGCGTTGAATATGGGGAGTTAAATAAGCATCAACTATGGTGGTAGAACCACGCGGCACCATACGTACCGTCGGCATCACCTGATGGGAAAGTGAGCAATGTTCAAAACCTACTTGACGCACCAGAGCGGCGATCTCCACTTCATGATCGGGGCAGGCATAAGCATGAGCCAGCACCACGGCAACACTGGTGCAACCCGATGCGCTAGCTTGACGCAATGCTTGCAATATTGGCGCTGGATCGGGAGTTTGAAGCACAACATATTCGCGTCCATTACTACCCATTACCCTCTCAATCTCTGACCCCATGTCCCCATCCTGAGCGGGGCGAATGCGCTCATCAACCTCAATCACCTGCTGGTACAACGGCTGGTGACGCTGGATATCCAAAGCAAAGATGTCGGGGCGGCTCTGGTTACCGATCAACAACAGATCGCTAAAACCTTTGGTGATCAGCAGAACCGTTTTGGCTCCTTTACGCTCCAACAGGGCGTTGGTAGCCACCGTGGTTCCCATGCGGATGGAGGCGATATGTTCGGCACTGAGTTGAGCAGCAGGGAGCGGTTTGCCCAGTTCGTGTTCTAAAATACGCCGAATCCCTTCGCGCGGGGCATCGGGGTAATTACCCGAATCTTCTGAGAGTAATTTAATGACTTGAGTGCGACCATCGGGAAATTCGGCGTAGATATCGGTAAAGGTGCCACCGCGGTCGATAGAGAAGTTGATTTTTTGTTTGAATTTCATAGAGTTACCCTAAACCAGCAGAGTACCGTCAATCAAGTTAAATGTCCCCCTACTTTTCTGTTTCTTCCGTTACCCTCTGGTTGAACAGTAGAGTAGAAAGCAAATCAGCCACATTCTGCATCCCACTTATCTTTTCTATATGATACAATTTCTGTAACTTGTATGATTATTGGGCTGATATTATCAGGCAAGCATACACAAAAAGATCACCAAGTACTCATTGACGAATATAAGGGAATCAGAGCACAGCTTAACGGTATACTCAAGAAAGGAAAACCCTGTAGTGTTTTTTAAAATTGGCAATATTGGACGTACTTACAAGCACGTACAGCGTTATCGGCAAATCATTACCGTACTCTTCAAATACGGTTTTGATGAACTGATTGATTCACTCAAACTTGAGCACTATCTGGAAATCGGTCTCCAATTAATCTCGCGTAAACGCCGGGAGAAAATAGAGACACTCTCGCGTGCAGTTCGGGCAAGGATGGTTTTAGAGGAACTGGGGCCCACTTTTCTCAAGATGGGTCAAATTCTTTCCACTCGCCCGGATTTATTGCCAGTTGAATTTATGCAGGAGCTCTCTAAGCTTCAGGATGATGTCCCATCATTTTCATACTCGAAGGTGGGAGAAACCATTGAAAAGGAACTGAAAAAACCGCTCAAGCAAATTTATTCAAGTTTCGATGAACAACCACTTGCTGCTGCTTCTATCGGTCAAGTCCACCGAGCGAAGCTGCTTGATGGCACAAAAGTTGTCGTTAAAGTCCAGCGACCGGATATTCAACGGATCATTGAAGTGGATCTGGAAATCATGCAGCATCTAGCCCGCTTAATAGAACGTCATCTTGAGGGATGGGATATCCATCGTCCCACCAAGATAGTGACAGAATTTGCCCGCACATTGGGAAAAGAGCTAGATTACACCCTGGAAGCGGCCCACACGGAACGATTTGCCAGACAGTTTAACGATGAGCCTACAGTTTATGTTCCGCAGGTCTATCGGGAAGCAACGACATCGCGGATTCTAACCATGGAGTATATCAGGGGCATTAAGGTTTCCGCAGTTGATCAGTTGGAAGAAGAGGGGCTTAATCGGAAAGAAATTGCTAAGCAAGGCCTTATCCTGATCATGAAACAGATCTTTGATTATGGTTTTTTTCATGCTGATCCCCATCCGGGTAATGTTTTTGTCCTTCCCGATAATGTTCTTTGTTATATAGATTTTGGCATGATGGGACGTCTTGATTTGGAAATGCGAGAACGCTTTGCCGATCTGATCATGAGTGTCGTCCATCGGGATGAGAAAGATGCAGTGGATGCGTTGCTAAATCTCTCTCTTTCCGATGAAGAACCGGATCATCCTGCCCTGGAGAGAGATTTGGGCGAATTTATGGATCAGCATTGCTACCGCCCACTAAAAGAGGTGGATCTAGGGGCACTATTGCACCAAATGTTAGACGTTGCAACCAGACATCGTTTAGTCATTCCACCCGATTTGTTCTTAATGATCAAAGCCATGAGTACGGTCGAGGGAGTTGGGCGCAAGCTCGACCCAGATTTAGATGTGGTAGAACAAGGGACGCCATTCATCAAGCGTATTCAGATGAACCGCATCAACCCACGCCGGGTTGGAAAAGACGTGGTGAAATCTGGCTCAGACCTGTTTCATCTGTTAAAGGATATCCCCCGAGAGGTTCGTTCAATTTTAAAAATGGCCAGACAGGGCAGGATAAAAATGGAGTTTGAACATCGTGGTTTGGAACCGATGCTTGCTAGCCATGATCGCATTAGCAACCGTCTATCCTTTGCCATAGTTCTGGCATCCCTAATCATCGGTTCGAGCCTTATTGTCCTTTCAGGGATTCCACCCCAGTGGCATGAAATACCAATTATCGGTCTGGCCGGTTTTTTATTCGCCGGCTGTATGGGGGTCTGGCTACTGATATCAATTATACGTAGCGGCAGGATGTAAGAGGGTTATTCGTCGCAGGATGGTTGCTGGTTTAAAAAATAGTACTGATGGCGTCACAAAAAAGGGACAGCCCCATGCGGGGACAGTCCCTTTTTTACAACTGCAACTGTTGTTATCAAATTATCTACAAAATTCTTTAACTTGTTTAGCCAATGCCTGTCCCTGCACTAGAGCCCGCTCCAATTCGACCTCGGTAGGTGCTCCCATCCATTCAATCGGCTCGATGAACTCCCATTTTAATTTTTCGGTTAATTTATCGAGATCCCGTTGTGCCCCGCCTGACCATCCGGCAGAACCAAAACGCAAAACTTTTTTATTCCAAACCTTTTTTCTGCGGAACATATCCAGTGTCCATGCCATGGGTGGGAACATCTCGTATTCGTACGTGGGCATTCCCAGAATTAAACCGGCCGATTTCCAAGCAGATGCAAGGATTTCACCCACATGATCATCAGGTACGCGATGAACGTGTACGGGCAATCCTTCCCTGCGGACACCTTGAACAATGTTATTTACCAGTTTTTCGGTGTTGCCATACATACTAGACCAAATTACGGTAACTTCCGCTTCCGCTGGTCCCTTCATATAGCTGGCAAAACGACTATATGATTCAATAATCTCTTGAGGCTTCTCGCGCCAGATAATTCCGTGTGAAGGAGCAATGACTTTAATATCAAGACCAGCTAAATGGTTAATCCCTTTGGTAACAAAAGTCGAAAAGCTGGAGACAATATTAGCATAATAGCGAAGCGCCTCATTGCTAAAAAACGTATGCTGTTCTGTCGAAAGACGATCATCAAAGAAAACTCGGTCAAGTTTACCGTAAGAACCAAAGGCATCACACGAGAATAAGGTGCCGCTGCTTTGTTCAAACGTCATCATGGTTTCAGGCCAATGGATATTGGGAGTTTCAAAAAACTGTAAAACTTTCCCCTGTCCTAAGTCGAGGGTATCTCCCTCTTTAACAACATGAACATTGTCTTCAATGCCGTAAAATGATTTTAGCAGTTTTGCCGCTTTAGCGGTTAGATAGAACTGAAGCTGAGGGTTTTGACGATGAAATTCTGGTAACCAGCTAGTATGATCCGGCTCCATGTGGTTGATAATCATGTAGTCGATATTTTTGGCATCGATTGGAATAGATTTTAATTCATCTTCAAATTCAGCTGGTTTGCCATCGATATCTTCAATCAAGTCGATCAGAGCAGTTTTTTCACCTTGAACAATATATGAATTAAGTGAGATACCATTTGGCATCGGCCACATACCTTCAAACAACTGGTAACTGTCAAGGTTAACAGGCAAACAATATATTCCGTCGGTGACTTTTACAGCTTTCATCTTTTTGATTCTCCTTCTACATTCTATTGAGGATTAATTTTGTACGCATAGAGTCATCTTTTCTAATGTCTGTCTACATACCTCCATAGATGACAATATAAGTTATATTTTCTTTTCTTGCAAGCCTTGTCTTGGAAAAAGCAAAAAAGCAGGGACGTTCTTAACTAACAAGAATAACCTTAGCACACCTCCGCATTTTACACCGGCATTTCATCCTTGATGGTCTCGCAAAAGCTCGAAATACCAGAAATGGTACATAATGATTTCAGTATGTTAGGTGCTACAAAATCGCCTAAATCTGACTTTTTGCGAGGGCATCATCCTTAATTTTACTAATTAACAATAGCGATCCATATTTTGAACATGGACAATCCGCAAAAACCTAAACCAAAACGATAAATGTACTGCCCATCTTCGGAAACCTTGATCACGCAACCGTTATAAGATGCTGCAGTTGCGGCAGTGGTTTCGACCGCCCCCCACCGTAACCAGGTCGCCAACCTTTGTGGTGTCAACAATCTTATCCAGTTTAACAGCAAGGTTGTAAAGTATTTTGTGTAAATGTTTTTTCTAATAAAAACAAGGACAAAATCACATCTCAAATACAGAAAACTTGGTTAAATCGTAGTAAATTAAGAGCGTGTTTGCTCAGATTACATTAAAATATTAAGAAGGCTGAAAAATCAGTTTCCTCTGGGAACTGCTGGTCAATCCGTGCTAACATAGTAAATTCTTATTCTTGTCATCATGGAGAGGCATTATGCGCATAAGCTTGATCATCTTAACAGCCCTGTTTCTGAGCATCCAGCCTGTCATCGCACAGGACACTGCACTATTCACTCCCCATATTGAACGCTACTCACGAGGTTGGATCGATTGGGACAAAGGATTGATCTACGCCACGGGTCGCGCTTATGTAGACAGCAATAGAGGCTCACGCATTAAAGCCATGACTGCTGCGCAATTAGTTGCCTCTGCAAACGTAGTTAAACTGGCATCGGGAATACAACTTGATGACCGCCGAACCATGGAAAAGATAGGCAACGGCACTTTTGTCCTGAAATTAAAAGCTTTTTTACGCTATCGCGAGCACCAGCGCAAATTTGTAAAAAACGTGCGGCGACCCTATGCCGAGGTGACTCTGGTCACGCCGATGCACGGTGTGAAAGGGCTCACTGCTCACCTGTTAAAGCATCTAAAAAAACAACCGTTACAATGGCAAAAATTTCCGTTGCCAGACCCCGCTACCAGCTACGTAAACCCGGATGCGCCATGGCTGGTGATCGACACCCGGCAGCTACCAAGAACAGCAGCGGTGCGCCCCAGTCTGTTCCCCAAGGTAAGTAGCAGCAGCGGTCAAACACTTTACGACCTCAACAAGGTTCATAAATCGGCACATACCCAACGCGGACTTGCCCGTTATGTTCACAGTAACGCCAGCGTCGAACAGATCATGCTCGCCCTCGAACCTGTCGATAAAACAATATGGCCAGCATGGGTTCAATGGTTTAATCCGGTCTCCACAGCCTGGGCTAAGCCACGCAGCCGCCGGACACGCTACATTGTTGCCTCTGCGCAACAAGTTCGCGGCATGGCACGCACTAATCTGGTGATCAGTAGCAGCGACGCTCAACGTTTACGCCGGGAGGATGCTGCCAGCAAGATACTAAAAGAGTGCCGCGTCATCATCATCACCTCCGCCCCCATTGGAGGTATTGAAGGACGCAACGGCAACGAATCTCGCTTTGTAACTATTCAGCGTGATGGGCACGCAATCCCCATATCAAGGGACGCATTTCACCCATCCATGGGGCTTATTGTCGCCGTCCATGGCGACAAATACCCTTGCTATGGGAATTACCTGCCCAACTTGAGTGGTGCTGAGTAGTTACCTCGCTTTTTATAACCAGATTCAGGCAAACGGATGCTCAATGCTTCGACATTAACCACCTGCTATCGGCGCAGAACCGCCATCGCAGCAGCGATAATTTTTATCCTTATCGCCTTGGCCAGCGGACTCGGATTGTTCAACTGGCTCAATTTCCTCCTGTATGATATCCACTTCAAAGTCCGTGGCATGCGACCGACATCAAATCAAGTTGTTTTAGTTTACATGAATGAGGAAAGTGCCGTTCGTCTGCAACGCCATCAGGGATCATGGTCGCGTCAACATATGGCTAAAGCCATTCTCAACCTGACGGCGGCCGGCGGCGAAATCATTGCACTGGATATGATCTTCTCCGCCCCCGCCCTCGACCACAATCAAGATATTGAGCTGGCAGACGCCATCTACCAGAGCAACAATGTTGTGTTAGCCAGAATCTCTTCGGCACCTGGGCTCGGTTCCGTTGATCCATTACCAATATTTCAACAAGGGATGATCGGGGACGGCTTCATTGACCTCCCCCTGGATCTGGACGATTGTTTGCGTAAGGTGCGCTTTCTCAACGCCAGACCACTTGCAAACGGAACGTTACAATTACTGCCCTCATTTGCTCTGGAGGTTGCCCGCACCTATCGCAATCTTGACTACGAATTCGATTTTTCCCATACCGATTTTTTCACATTAGGAGGCAGTGACCAAGAACAACTTAAACTCCCTTTCCCAGAGCTGTTAATCAATTATTACGGCAATGACAACGTCTTCACGCAACTCAACTATGCCGATGTAGTCACCAATCAATTCGACCCACAACAAGTTGCCGGAAAAATTATCCTTGTCGGCAGCAAACTAAAAACAGAAAAAGATGTTTTCAATACGCCATTCACCCGCTACCGCCGCGTCAATTCACCATTCGCCCACCAGTTTGCTAAAAGCATTAACACTATTCAGGAAGCCAAAGAACCCGGAATGGCCTGTCACGCTCACGCCATAGAAACCATTCTCAACCAATCATTTATCACCCCATTGTCAAACCGATGGAACTGGGTTCTACTAATAATCATAACCGCATTGGGTTACCCGCTGTTCTTTCGCCAGACAAAAACCGGCAATTCGATCATCGCTGGCTCCATTATGCTCATTATCATTCTTGGGCTATGTCAATTAGCCTTTCAACATGGTCTGTGGGTCAAATCACCACCGTTGTTGGCAGCAATTATGTGCCAACTTATCGCCGGATTTACTCTGCTAAAAATATATGAACAGCGCCGCAGCGAATGGGTCACATCAATTTTTGGTAAATATGTATCCGAATCAATTGTTGACCGGCTGGTGCAGGGGGAAATAACCCCGAACATGGACGGACAACATAAGGAATTGACCATTCTTTTTGCCGATCTACGCTCGTTCACCAGCATATCTGAACAACTAAGTGCCCAACAAACAACGCAACTTCTCAACACTTTTTTTGCCGCCATGATTCCCCAAATCCAAGATCGACAAGGAACGGTTGATAAACTGATCGGCGACGCCATTATGGCATTTTTTGGCGCTCCCGTCACCTATGCCGACCACGCTAAGCAAGCAGCCACCGCCGCATTGAACATGCTCCAAACCCTGCACGAATTAAAACTGAACAACGATCTGCCGGGGATACAACAACTTGAAATAGGTATAGGACTGAACAGTGGCGAAGTTACCGTGGGCAATCTTGGCTGTGAAGACTTCATGGACTACACAGTTATTGGCGACAACGTCAATTTAGCGGCACGTATGGAGGGGTTGAATAAAGTTTATGGCAGCCATATCTTGCTATCGGAGCAAACCGCCAAACTACTGGATGATAATTTTACTGTTCGGGAACTCGATCTGGTGAGAGTCAAAGGGAAACACAACACCACTAACCTGTATGAGCTAGTCGGCTTCAGTTCACAGCTCGATAACTATCAACTTGAACTGCTACAGCTATTTGCCAAGGGCCTGGAGCTATACAGAAACAGAAATTGGTCACATGCTCAGCACTACTTCAAACAAGCTCTAGCACTAAACCCAGATGACACACCCAGCTCAATGTATCTACACCGAATCGCCCAATTACAGGCCAATCCACCCGAACGGGAGTGGGATGGCATCACTGACTTTATGCGAAAATAGCAACATCAAGGGCATCTATACACTGCATGTTAAGACGCAACTGGCGCATATAGGGACTGGGATTTTGCCCAAAATAAACTTGCAGCACTTGTTCCTGATCGCCCATCGCCTTTAGGCGAGGCAATACTTGACCGCGAATAAAGCACCCTGACCCTGCCAGTAATTTTTCGTAGCTATCAAAAACAACAAAGCCACGCTGACGCAACTGCTCACGCCCTTTCCAGTCATACGCTTCCTCAAATTCGACATATAAACTGGGCAACTTTTCCAAATAATGGTCATCAGCTACCTGTGCCAACAGATCAGCACTGGCCAACATGTCGCACAATCCCTCAAACCGGGCAGCCGGAATAATCAGCTCGTCATTACCATCAACAATTTTGGTCGCACCAATCAAAGCCTGAACCGCCTGACATTGATCCACTGCCCAGCCCGGTCTATCGACCAAATAACGTTGAGCCAACCGTTGACTACGTTCTACATGCTCAAATGTATACTGACCACCCAACCCTTGATGAAGATCATCGCATGATTTCAGATAACCGCTATCGTGAAATAGGGCGGCGGCGGTCAACACTTTTATGCGAGATGTTTCCATGTTCATACATTGTAGCTGGCGTCGTTGACAATCGCCGACAAAAATTTGCAGCGCCACCAGCAACACCCCATATACGTGATCGATAGTGTGGTATGGCACTTGACATGCTTGCCATGACGGCCACTCGCCACGATAAAGCGCCTCCACATCCTTGACCAGCGTTTCAAGCAGTTCAGCTTGAGTCGGAAAGTTCTGGCGCAATAGCGACCTAATTTCACCAAACAACATCTGTGTTGTCACCTTGATCACCCCCCATTGCATGTAGCCGCTGCCATAACAGCTCAAAATCCGGGCGATGCTCCAACATCGTCGCCACCAACACAGCATCTAATTGTGACCCAGCTCCTTCTTGTAAAATTTCAAACACCCGCTCTAGTGCCAGCGCCCCACACCCCATTGAGCTCTGCGTCTGTTCATCGTATTTGGGGTAATCCCGCCGAGATGAAAGAGCATCAAAAACATCGGCCACGGCTATAATTTTAGCCAGATATGGAATCTGTTCATCGGCCATACCAAGCGGATAGCCCCGACCGTCGGGGCGTTCATGGTGGCTCGACGCAATTTCCGGCACATGAGTCAAATGACGCGGGAGGTGCATCCTCCCCAGAATCCGTCCTGTCCACATCGGGTGGCTCTGCATTATCTGCAACTCTTCATCGGTAAAACGACCATTTTTGGTCAACACACGATCGGGCACAGCCAATTTGCCGAGGTCATGCAATAAAGCCGCATGTTTAAGCACATCGAGTACAGTATCATCCAGCCCCAGATGACAACCAAGCAGCAGCGCATACTCAGTTACCCGATGGGAATGACCCGCCGTCAGTTTATGTTTGGCATCCAAAGTCTCGGTCAAAGTACGAATAAAACTTTCAAAACCTTGGCGCAACTCCTCAATCAGCTGAAAGTTTTCCAGTGCCACCCCAACCTGTGCTGCGCACACCTGTGCCAGCTCCTGATCCTGAGCGGAGAACAGATCATCATTTTTATTGATCATCTGCAATACACCCTTGAGTTCACCACTGCGATTGAAGATGGGATAGCAAAGTACCGTTTTGGTGACATAACCCAACTTTTCATCCCAACTACTATCGAAATCTGGATGATTTGCCGCATCGTGAACCAGTATCGCCTGCTGAGACAATGCACACTTGCCCGACAATCCCACCCCGACCGGAATACGAATCTGCTTATCCAACCCCTGCGCCACCTTCGTCCACAACTCCTGCTGCGCCTCATCAAGAAGAAACAGACTGGTTCGATCCACCTCAATAATTTTAGACACATAACTCACGATATACTGAAACAGTTCATCGAAACTACGTTGACTATTGAGGAGCAAAGCCATCTCCTGCACCTGTTTGAAGCGCTTCAGATCCACTTGAAGACGACGTATAGTTTCATCGTTCGACATAACTCCTCCAGTATTTACACTACCGCAACAACCACGTATGATTTAATTATCAAACAGAATCAACGATTCAGCCTAATGTACGTTATTTTTGGAGTCAAGGCATGAAAAATCTTCCCAACTCTGACCAACAACCATCTCATTCTCGATCAGGATGGCGTAATCGCCTGCACGAAATCATTTTTGAAGCAGAAACGCCTGCGGGCAAAACGTTTGACCTGCTACTGATTATCTGCATTGTCATTAGTGTCACCGTAGTCATGATCGATAGCGTCACTCGCTGGCAACCGTCATTTGGCCATGCCCTGTTGATTGCTGAATGGGCATTTACCATTCTCTTTACCCTCGAATATCTGCTGCGCTTGCTGTGCATCGGTCGCCCAGTTAAATACGCCACCAGTTTTTTCGGTATTGTCGATTTACTCGCTATTGTCCCCAGCTACCTCGACCTGCTCCTACCAGGAACCAAGTTCCTGCTGGTTATCCGAATCTTGCGCATACTGCGTGTATTTCGCATATTAAAGCTATTGCAATATGTAGACGAAGCCAACCTGCTGTTGACGGCGCTAAAGGATAGTAGTCGTAAAATTGCAGTATTTTTGTTTGCCATTGGAACCCTAGTAATCATCAGTGGCTCCCTCATGTATGTTGTCGAAGGGGAAGCCAACGGCTTTACCAGCATCCCACGCAGTATATATTGGGCCATAGTCACCACGACCACCGTCGGCTATGGCGATATCTCGCCCAATACCGATCTCGGTCAAATGCTGGCATCCATCATTATGGTAATGGGCTATGGCATCATCGCCGTACCCACCGGCATTGTCACCATTAGCATTTCACGTGCTTCAGAGCGTGCCAGAGCCTCCACCAGATCCTGCCCTCACTGTAGCAGCGAAGGTCATGAGTCTGACGCAATCTTTTGCAAAGATTGTGGCGCTCATTTATAATGCTTTCGCAGAAAGTAAAAAAATCAGATGGCTAAGCAAAAAGCGCCAAATGCAAGGCGCGTGATTGTTGAGCAATGAGGCGTACTTACGTACATCAAAACTAATCAAGTATGGAGTACCGACATCACTTACATTAAAATAAACGGCGGCACGGTTTATTTAGCTGCCATTATAGATTGGTACTCAAAAGCAGTGCTCTCACACCAGATCTCCAATACGATGGATAGCGCGTTGGTCATGAATGTACTAGACGCAGCACTCACCAACTACGCTGCACCAGAAATATTCAACACCGATCAAGGCAGTCAATATACCAGCGATATCCATACACAACGATTGAAAAATCAGGGGATCACTATTTCCATGGACGGTAAAGGTCGAGCTACCGACAACATCTGCATTGAACGGTTCTGGCGCAGTGCAAAATGTGAACGGATCTACCTTAATGAATACAATTCAATTACAAGCCTGAAAACAGACGTTGCTGACTATATAGATTTTTACAACAATAGAAGATTTCATGAAACACTGGGCTACAAGAAGCCAATGGATGTGTATAAAGAAGGGGCTTCACTGATTGAGATATTGGACAAAGCTGCCTAGGATTAGAGAATAAGAATCTTGAAATAATTGTCTTGACAGTTTGGGGTGCTAAAGGCTTCAACAACAAAGCAAAACTGACTATCAGAAAATCTTACGGTTTCCGGAGCGATAAATTGCGGGAAATAGCCTTATATCATACACTTGGCAATTTACCAGTTCCTGAAATCACCCACAGATTTGTTTGAAGAGGCATATTTTCTATAGAGTAACACCGGGCTTGTTCAACAAACGGTTCAGATTGTGGTTCGTGCCTCACACAATCTAACCTTATTCGTTGTACCATTTCTAGCGACTAATTGTCTTGGATGAAAACCAATGGAGATATGCCAAACTTGATGCTTAACTCTTTGATTTGTCGAATGTTTAAATTTCTCTTTCCCTTTATTATTTCAGAAACTACTCCCTGGCTACCAACTTCAGGAAGATCAGATTGTTTTAATCCATGTTCTTCCATTAAGTAGCATAATGTTTCTGTTGGTGTACCTGATATTGGCGTAATATTATTGTTTTCGTATGTTTCTATCAGGTTGCCAATACTCTCCATTAAAGAAGATAATGGGTGACTCTCATTTTCACCAACTTCGTTAATCAATCCATCTAGTAATGAAACTAGATTTTCATAATCGTTTTCAGTGTGTGGGACAGAGAACACGTTACTAATTGATGGCCAAACATTAGCGATATTTTGTAATTGTGGTTGCATTTTTTAGCCCTCCTTCCATTTGTTTTTGTCATATTCACTATGAGTTAGAACATAGCGAACATAGACTCTTTGCGTGTTGTAATGAATTGCAGCAATAAGCCTTACTTTATTGCCCCCAATGTTGAACACTGTTAAACCTTCAACTTTATCGGCACTTGGGAAAATTGCTTGCAACTCAATAAAATTTGAAATTGTTGAGTGTTTTAAAATTCTATACCAAGACTCAAGACCACTTGCACAGTTTGGGTGGTCATTGGCAAAATCAACAATTCTCTTTCGTGTTATTATATGCATACTTAACACAGTATCGCATTCTGAGATTTTGTCAACTGGTTAATCTTTGATTGTTCTCAGGTCTTAGATTTTCACTCTGTTCAGATTTGTTGTTTTTGTATAGATTCTGTACTATCACCAACTAAAACAACCTTGTTTTTTTCAATATCCTTTAGTTTTGGCATGTTATTGATAGGTTCACCGAGTGTGAACAGCCAATATAGGTCGTCCCCTGCTCCATTTTTGTTATGCATAGTAATTCCACT
>JAYEOA010000056.1:0-3684 GCA_034722515.1 Thermodesulfobacteriota bacterium
TTGCATTTGGTATCCTAGTATATTCAACACCTCATGCAGGAGAACTAATTTACCCTAGACATCTACCGTTAGCATTTGCTATACATGGCTAATCGCCCTTCGATCTTTACTGGATTTTACCGGCGCTTTCACTACATTCCCCTGATGTTCCCTGTTTTTTGGGCATGTCTTTTGTAATCCTTTTTTTAGTGAAATTATTTTTTATGGCTATTGTAACGATAAATAATCTCAGCTCTAGGATGGTGCTGGCAGATGATGTGAAAGATCGTAGTGGCCGCTGCCTGTTGGCTGCAGGAGCAGAAGTTACCCCGAAAAATTTACGTCTGTTGCGCACATGGGGGGTATCAGAAGTCAATGTCGAAGGAGAGGGTGAAGGTGGCGAGGTCTCCACTGATGGCGATCTTTCAGTGGAGGTATTAGAGAAAGTTGCCGCGCAATTACGCCCTCTATGGCGCAATGTCGATCTCGATTCACCCATGATGAAAGAGTTGTTTCGCCTGTGTGTGATCAGAAAGGCAGAACATGACCACGTTTGACACACAGCAAAAAGTCGATCTGGCGGATCTGATAGACGGTGCTGCTGTTGTCTATTCTCTGCCGACATTGTATCGCCGTCTCGATGAAGCAATAAATCTTGCCGACAGTTCTATCACCGATATTGCGAAAATTATCTCCTCTGATGCTGGTTTGGCCAGTCGTCTGTTGCGCTTAGCCAACAGCCCCATGTACGGCTATCACTCTGAGATTGACAGCATGACTCGGGCGATAACAATTATCGGTACACAGCAATTGCGTGATCTGACCCTGGCGATCTCCGTAATGGAAAACTTTAATGGTCTGCCCTCCGGTTTGATCAATATGCAAACCTTCTGGCAACATAGCATCGGCTGTGGGGTTGTGGCCCGTGTATTGGCGACATTCTGTCGTGAAAACAATGTTGAACGCTTTTTTGTCGCTGGAGTTCTGCATGATATCGGGCAGCTGCTGTTATGTACACGCGTACCGGACTTAGTAAGTCAGATGCTCGATATCAGTACAGACCAGGGGCAACCGCACTATGTTGTGCAGAACAATACGCTGGGCTTTGATCATGGCAGGGTCTCAGGTGAGTTATTGCGGTGCTGGCATATCCCTTCCAATATTGTTGAGCCGGTCAGTTTTCACCATTTCCCGGATTTGTCCCGGCAGTATCCTTTTGAAACAGCTCTACTCCATGTGTCTGATGTGATCAGTCATGCATTACAGGTTGGTTTTGGTGGTGAACCATTTGTGCCACCGCTGGATCAGGCGTGTTGGAACTATCTGGGGTTGCCAGCGACAATATTGCCTTCTGTGTTAAAAGAGGTCGACAACCAGTTGCAGGAGACATTGGCGATTCTTGACTCGGGGGGACAGTCATGACCTCGGGCGACAAGATTCAATCCGTTGAGAACTTACAGCAACGGGTGAAATATTTAGAAGATGTCAACCTGCGTTATGTCAATCTTTTGGATATTCTGGCATCCTCCAATCAGTTCCAGACCAATTTGCACCGAGAATCCAGTATCGACGCGGTTTTGTGTACCTGCTTTCAACAATTGCAGCGACTTTTGCCCTTAGATGCTATGGCTGTGCTGCTGAATGACGATGAGAACAGTTTTGAGTTGTCCCAGTGTCAGCCACAACAATGGTTTGAGCCGCTGGAGAGGTGGGTGGAAGATAAAATCAACGATGGTACTTTCGCCTGGGCATTAAATCAGAGCCGTCCGGTGCTGACCCCGATAGAAGGGGAGGAGCGCACTCTGGTGTTCCACGTCATGGCTACGCAAGCCCGTATACGGGGCATGTTCGTTGGTGTGCTACAGCACTCCCATTCCCATATTGACGCCCACTACCTTAATGCCATGACAAGTATTCTGCTGACGGCAACACATAATCTGGAAAGTGTGACCCTGTATGCGATGATGAAGGAACAAAATCGCAACCTCGAACAGACCGTTGCCGAACGGACACGCCAGTTGCAGCGTTCCAGTCAGTTGGCTGAGGCGGCCAATCAGGCAAAAAGTGACTTTTTAGCGACCATGAGTCATGAGCTGCGTACGCCAATGAATGCCATTATCGGCTTCAGCAGTGTGCTTATAAAACAAAGCTATGGCCCATTAAACGAGGAACAGCAGGAATACCTCGGCTATGTCCTCGACAGTAGTCGTCACCTGCTTGATTTAATCAATGATATCCTTGATCTATCCAAGGTTGAAGCTGGCAAAATGGAGTTGCAGCCGAGTGCCGTAGCACTGAAAAAATTACTGGAAAACAGCTTGATCATGGTGAAGCAGCGTGCTCATAATGAGGAGGTAAAGCTTAGTACTCATTTCAGTCTTCCGGATGATATTGTCATTGAGACCGATGAACGCAAGTTGAAACAGGTGTTATTTAACTTACTCACCAATGCGGTTAAATTTACCCCGAGTCGTGGTGAGGTGGCGATTTATGTTAAGGTTCTGCCCGAGAAAGCGGACTGGTCGCAGGATATGTGTCATCACCTTAAAGGTTATTCTGAGGAGACTGAAAGTTTGTGGTTTCGAGTGCAGGACAGCGGTATTGGCATTCCGCCCGATAAACTCGAAACAATATTTGAGCCATTCAACCAAGTCGATTCGTCGGCGACACGAGAGTATGAAGGGACTGGCCTCGGATTAACGCTGTGTCGCAAAATGATCGAACTGCATGGTGGACGTATCTGGGCATATAGTGCAGGTGCGGGAACAGGGAGTTCCTTGCAGGTTGTCTTACCTGTGCGGACATAACCAAGGTTGCAAACTTACGGAGCAGGGAGCTGTGACATGGGAGAGCGCAATATCATGGTTTGCGATGACAATACGCTGAATCGTAAACTTGTAAATGCAGTGCTTAAGGACACGTGCTATTCAGTGATTGAAAGTCACTGCGGGCATGATTGCCTTGATTACATCTTCAATCAGCGCGGATCCGTAGACTTGCTATTGCTTGATATCAGTATGCATGATATCTGTGGATTTGAGATATGCAAAAGATTGCGCCAATCAGATGATAAGCGTTGCCGCGATCTGCCAATAATCGCTTACACCGCACATGCGATGGAAGAGGAAAGACAGAGTTATTTTAGTGCCGGCTTTGATGATGTGCTACTTAAGCCGGTTGATACGTTATCCCTTGTTGAAACAATCAATCGCCATCTTGTGGCTTTATAAGCACTATAGTTATTTGCAAAAGGAGTAATGAACAAAATGAAAATTTTAATCGTAGAAGACGATTTCCTAAGCCGCAAACTGATGTTGTCCTACCTTGCACCACTGGGACAGTGCGATGTTGCCAGTAACGGTAGCGAAGCCATGGAAGCCTTTACTCTGGCACACAAGGAAAAAGAACCTTATGATCTCATTACTCTGGATATAATGATGCCGGACTTAAGTGGTCAGGAGGTGCTGAAACGTGTCCGGGCTTATGAGGAAGAAAAACAGATATTGTTCAGTGATGGTAGGGTTAAAGTGATTATGACAACGGCTCTAAAAGACGGCAGCAATGTCATGGATGCCTTTAAAAATCAGTGTGAGGGCTATTTAGTGAAACCCATCGATAGCGATGAATTAATGGCTCTCATCAATCAATAAGCAGGATCTTTTTGACGTAGCCAAGTAAAATAAAAGAAGCAAGAAGAATGGGGTC
>JAYEOA010000057.1:0-16978 GCA_034722515.1 Thermodesulfobacteriota bacterium
GCCAAGTTGTTGCGGGTGTTGGAGGAGCGTTCCTTCCGGCGTATCGGTGGCACTAAAGATATTCATGTTGATATCCGCATTGTTGCGGCTACCAATAAAGAACTGCTCAAAGCGATAGAAGATGGAGATTTTCGCAAGGATTTGTACTATCGTATTCAGGTAATTCCAATTTATTTACCGCCATTACGCGAACGTATTGATGATATTCTCCCTCTGGCTCACCACTTTGTGCGGCATTACAACTTAGAATTTGGCAAAAGTGTCAAAGGGTTTTCCCGAGCCGCTGAAAAGTATTTGTTGGAGTATGACTGGCCGGGTAATATCCGTGAATTACGCAATGTGATTGAACGGGCGATTATCCTCGAAAGTGGTGCGACCCTTAAACTCGATCTGTTGCCACGGGAAATGCTTAGTCAGGCAGCCAGCACTGCTGGCGGTGGCTTCCAATTGCCCCCCGAGGGGATTGATATCGAGGTGGTGGAAAAGCAGCTGATTCAGCAGGCGCTGGCTCTGAGTAGCGGCAACCAGTCACAAGCTGCACGCAAACTGCATCTGGGGATCGACGCGTTTCGTTATCGCATGAAAAAATTTGGTTTTTTGTAAAATAAAGGGCTTCGCGACTAAAGTCGCTCCTACAGTTATCCCTGTTCATACAACGGATTCATTATGTCTCAACGCCAGCGTATATTCCTGATCGATGGTTCTTCCTATATCTACCGAGCCTATTTTGCCATTCGCCATTTGTCCAATTCACAGGGGTTTAGTTGTAATGCCGTACTCGGCTTTACCAAAATGTTGTTGAAGGTGATCCGCGACCACAAGCCTGATCAGTTAGCGGTGATTTACGATGCCAAGGGGGCAACATTTCGCAACGATATTTATCCTGAGTACAAGGCGAATCGTTCAAAAATGCCCGAAGATATGGTGCCACAAATTCCGATTATCAAACAGGTGGTGGCTGGTTTTAATATCGCCAGTTTAGAGCAACAGGGTTTCGAGGCCGATGATATTATTGCTACCTTGGCACGGCAAAAAGCCGCTGAGGGCTTTGCCGTTACTGTTGTTACCGGCGATAAAGATTTGATGCAGGTGGTAACAGACCAGGTTCAATTGCTTGATACCATGAAGGACAAGGTGTCGGGGATGGACGAAGTGGTGCAGCGCTTTGGTGGCACCCCTGATAAGGTAATTGAGGTGCAGGCTTTAGCCGGAGACAGCTCCGATAACGTGCCGGGCGTACCGGGTATCGGTGAAAAAACGGCTAAAGCGTTAATTGAACAATTCGGTTGCGTAGAAAATCTGTTGGCAAATATTGATCAGGTTAGGGGAAAAAAGCGTAAGGAAAACCTGCATGCTTATGCCGAACAAGCACGGTTGTCACGCAGGCTGGTTACTTTAATCGATGATATAGATCTTGACCTGACTGATGTCGACTTTGCCGTAAAAGAACCGAATGCCGAGGCATTGTCAGCGATATTTAAAGAGATGGAGTTTAGCCAACTGTATAACGAGTTTTCGCAGCCGGTGTCTGATCGAAGCAAAACCGGTGAGTACCGCTGCGTAACTACAGTGGATGAGTTAACCTCGCTGGTAGAGCAGTTGTCCACGGCTGCGTGGATCAGCATCGATACCGAAACAACCGCTTTGAAGCCGATGGAGGCAGATTTGGTCGGGATCTCATTAGCGATTGTTGCCGGGCAAGGATGGTATATCCCCGTCGGTCATACCGGAGCCGGTGCCGAAGAGCAGTTAGCGTGTGAGTTGGTGCTTGAGACCCTGCGACCGATCCTCGAAGGGGAAGGTTATCCCAAGGTCGGTCAAAATCTGAAATATGATGTTCTGGTGCTACGACGCGCGGGGATTGAGTTGTCCGGTATCGCTGCGGATACCATGTTGCTGTCGTATCTGCTGCATCCGGCATCGCGTTCCCACAGTTTAGATAGTATGGCAGCCGAATACTTGAACCACAAAATGATTGCCTATGCCGATGTTACCGGTACAGGGAAAAAACAGATCGGTTTTGCCGCAGTGGCACTGGATGTTGCAACTGAATATGCCGCTGAAGATGCCGACATTACCCTGCAATTGTTTCAGCAGTTTTACCCGCAGCTCAAAGGGAAGTTGAAGACGCTATTTGAAACCGTTGACTTGCCATTGCTCCATGTTTTGATCGATATCGAATGGAATGGGATCGGGGTCGACTGTGACAAGTTGGATGCTCTTAGTGAAACCTTTGCCGCACAAATCGAGGTGTTGCAACAAAAAATTTATACCCTGGCCGAAGGTGAATTCAACATTAATTCCCCCAAGCAGTTGGGTGAAATTTTATTTGAGCGCCTAGGCTTGCCCCATGGCAAGAAAACTAAAACCGGCTGGTCGACGGCGGTGGGTGTGCTGAATAAACTTGCTGATCAGCACGAGATTGTGTCGCTGGTATTGGAGTATCGCTCATTGGCAAAGCTGAAAGGGACGTATACCGACAGTTTGCCCCACTTGGTTCATCCCGACAGTGGTCGTATCCATGCTTCATTTAATCAAGCTGTTACCGCAACAGGGCGGCTTTCATCCAGTGAACCCAATTTGCAGAATATCCCTATTAGAGCCGAAGCTGGGCGGGGAATACGCGAGGCATTTATCCCTGCGGATGGTCATGTGTTGCTGGCTGCAGATTACTCCCAAATTGAGTTGCGGGTGCTGGCTCATCTGGCCGATGAACCTGCTCTGCAGCATAGTTTTCAACTGGGCGAGGATATCCATCAACGAACAGCTAGTGAAGTTTTTAGCATCTTTCCCGATATGGTTACCGATGAGATGCGCCGACGCGCCAAAACCATCAATTTCGGGGTGTTGTACGGTATGGGAGCATTTAGCTTAGGCAAGGATCTGGGGATTACGACCAAGGAAGCGCAGCGGTATATCGAAAGTTATTTTGCCCGTTATCCCCAAGTGAACCATTTTATCGAGGTATGCAAGGAGGAGGCGCAGCAATATCTGTACGTTAAAACCTTACTGGGGCGCCACTGCAGCGTGGCCGATATTAATAGTAAAAATGGCCAGATTCGCAGTTATGCTGAGCGCAATGCAGTCAACTATCCTGTTCAGGGATCGGCTGCTGATATTATCAAAGTAGCGATGATCTCCATTGATAAGCGTTTAAAGGTGGAGAACCTCAGCACAAAAATGGTGTTACAGGTTCATGATGAATTGGTTTTTGATGTGCCCATGGATGAGTTAGAGCAGGTGCAGGCATTAGTAAAACAAGAGATGGAGCGGGCGGTTGTGTTGCAGGTTCCCATTTCTGTTTCTATCGGATGTGGTAAAAATTGGCGTGAAGCGCATTAGATGTATTGGTAAGAAATAGGTGCCCCTTAAGTCTGATATGGGTTATACTTGAGATTATTTTGTAGTGATAAATGGGATATTTAGATTTTGATACGGCTTTGATGGGTTTTTTTTGATATGGGACACAGTATAGGAATATCATTCTATTCTGTGCATAAAGATTTAAAGGAGAGGGATTATGATCAAGAAAATTGGTTTCATCGGCTTGGGTACGGTTGGTAAATTCATGGCGATCAATCTACTCAAAGGGGACTATGATCTGACAGTTTTTGATGACGATGCGGATGCTGTCAAGGGCTTGGTGGACAGGGGGGCAGATGCTGCTGTATCGGCACTGGAGGCGATTAAGGAGAAGGATTTGGTGCTGACCGTGCTTCCCGGCGAAGAATCTCTTAAACAAACACTTTCCATTGATGGGGGTTTTTTGGCCGGAATTAACCCCGGCACAATCTTATGTGATCTGGGCAGCCATTCTCTCGAAGTGACCAAAGAGGTGGCCAAGATTGCCGCCAAGCGTAAAATCCTTTTTTTAGATGCACCGGTATGGGGGACGAAAGAGCATGCCGCTCACGGGTTACTGACTATCTTGATTGGTGGTGATAAGGCGGTGGTTGGTCGTTGTCGTGAGCTGCTGTCACACATTGGACTGAACATTCTCCATGTTGGGGATATCGGTGATGCTACCAAGATGAAATTTGTCGTAACCTTGGTGCAATCACAACTGATGGAAGCATTGGCCGAAGGGTTAGTGCTTGGTGATCGCCTAGGTTTTAGCAATGATCAGATTCTCGAAGTGTTGGACGCCGGTGGTGTTGCCTCGCCTCTGCTGCACAAGAAGGGGCGCTCTGTAGCTCGCGGTGATTTTACCCGTAACCTTGCACTAAAATATGTCTACGAAGGGTTGCTCAAAGTGAGGGAAGCGGCAGATATTACCGGTGCACGTTTGCCCGGTATGGAAGCAACTCTGGATGTGTATACTGAAGCGATGGAAGATGGCCGGGGTGAAGAAGATTTCTCTGCTATTATCAAGGTGCTGCAAAAATAACTATTAGACGAATATTGATAAAACAGCAACGGGGGAGCATTTACTTGCTCCCCCGTTGCTGTTTAGAATTGCTGTGTTTGAAATTGCTGCGTGAGTGGGCGGTCAGATGAAATCGTGGTGCAGAGAAATTCCTGCCATGATCCAGCGTCCCGGCATCGGGGCATCGCCCGATTCAATGTAGTCCTCATCAAATAAATTACTGGCCTCGATCGATAATTCAACGTTGTTCGTGGCTTGATAGGTTACCTTAGTGTCAAGGACGGTACTGGAATCTCCGGTCATCCGTTCTTCGAAACGCATTTTTATCACATGGCTGATGCGTGGGTGCCAGTCGAGATAAACAGTGCCATGCAGTTGATGGCGCAGGCTGTCGAAGATGTACTTGGACTCCAGCCCACCACTGTCGGTATCATGATCCAGATAGGTGTAGCTCAGTGCAATGCGACCAATGAGTGCTATGGCTGAGAATGGTTGTTTGAGGTCGAACCCCACCTCAATGCCGCTGGAGTTGCATTCGGCCACATTACGTACTTTCCATGTTGTTGCGCTACTAGCTCTGGACCAGTCGATCAGGTTGTCGCTTTCGCGCAGGAAAACACTCAGATTGGCGCTGAGGCGTTTCTGTTGCCAGCGCAAACCGTTTTCCCATGTCCAAGAGTCCTCTGTTTTAAGCGAGGAATCGCCAATATTGCCTATGGTGTAATATAATTCAGTATAGGTGGGGATCCGCACCGATTTGGCCACCGAAGCAAACCATTGCAGGTTGTCATTTATGGTGTAGCTGGCTTCGGCGCCAGGCAAATATTCCCAACCCCAGTCTGAATAGTATACGGCTGATGTTCCGGCACCGATGGTTAGCGAATCGGTAACAGCCAGTTTGTGGTTGACGAACAGACTGTGGTTGTTGCGCTCATGGTTGCCCATGTTGGAACTGTCGATCTCTTCACGCTCGACGCCAAGACCAAAATTGCTTTGTCCCCATGAGGATGTGGTGTTGCCGCTGACCAGAAATGTATATTTATCCGTTTCTGTGTCGTTGATGCCGTATGCTGAAGTGTATGTATCATCATGATGGAGCCAAGAGACTTGGGGTCGCCAGTTTAACAGACCGTGGCGCAAGTTGGCGGCCAGATAGCTGACTAAAGCCTTGATATGCTCTTTTTGATAGGGGGCGTTGAAGTAAAAACGGCTAGCGCCAAAATCTTTGTCGGTATAGGCGAGACCCGTTTCCATCTCCTGTGATCCCATCTGCCCATGACCCCGATAGCTGACGCTCTTGATGTTGAACCCCGTAGGCTCATCATCTTCAAAGCCGGAGGAATATTGTTGGGTTGCCGACAGGCTGTTATCCCATTTTCCTGTGGTGAAATTGGTCTGAATGCTACTGGCAAGACAATCATACTCGCCGGTTTTAAGCTGTGCTGATATCGAAGGGGTATCGTTGCTGCGGGTGATAATGTTGATCACCCCTGCCATGGCATTAGCACCATAGATACGCGCCCCAGAACCCTTGATGATCTCTATTCGCTCAATTTCGTTAAGGTTGACTGGGATATCCATATTGTGGTGACCAGTCTGGGGGTTGGACAAACTTATCCCATCGAGTAGTACCAGTGTTTGCTCGAAGCTGCCACCGCGAATGCTGACATCAGCCTGAACACCATGGATGGCGCGTTGACGGACATCTACGCCGCTCACATATTCTAGCAGATCCGCTAAACTATCGGCGGGGGCGGCTTTAATGTCGGCTCTGTCGATGATGGCTATTGATTGAGCAATGTTGTTTAAATGCTCCGGCGTGCGTGTGGCTGTGGTTACTATGGGGGCAAACTCTACTTCAGTTATGGTTTCATTGGCCAGGGCAAGTGATGGATGTGTACAACAGAGAACGATAGTTATAATCAGAGCGCAGGGCAGGTTGCGCAGATGCATAGGAGCCTCCAAAATTGTATTGTAAACGTGTGCATGCTGGTTGGTTGACGGAGCCGATCCTAGCTTGAAGTGTAGTTTGTTGTCAACCCGTAAATAGGTTTTGCATGGTACAGGTTTACAATCGGTCAATCATTTGGTAGCCTAAATGATGCTCTATCGGCAAAAGGAGCTGTAAATCATCGATTTTCATGTTACGCTACGAAACTCGATGTTTAAAGTGGCTAGGGTGCTTAGCTGGAGGTTTTTTTGATGATAGAGCGGCAAAATGATCATGAACTGTTAGAGATGCTGCATCGACGCAATGAAGAGTTGGAAACGTTGGTTCAGATCGGTAAAACTCTGACCTCAACATTGGATACGGAAGAACTTTCGAGTCTGATTATTGAAAAGAGCAATCTGTTACTGAAATCGCGCTCGTGGTCGTTGTTGCTGCTTGATAAGGGTAATAATGAGCTTGTTTTTGATGTGGTTGTTTCCGATGTGGCTGCCGAGCTAAAGGGAGCACGCTTGTCCATGGGGGAAGGAATTGCCGGTTGGGTCGCACAAAACCGCCAGTCGGTACTTGTCCCCGATGTTAGGCTGGATCCACGTTTTAGTGATGCCATGGACAAAAAGATTGGTTTTGAAACCAGCTCAGTGGTTTGTGTTCCCGTTCAGATTCAACACCAATTGATCGGTGTTATGCAGTTGATCAATGGAGCGGACGATGAGCCGTTCTCCGGTCATGATCTTTCTTTACTTTCCGCCATTGCCGATTATATTGCTATCGGTATTTCCAATGCACGCAATTTCAGTCGGGTAAGAGAGCTGGTGATCACCGATGACTTAACGGGTTTGTATAATGCTTGTTATTTCGATGATTTACTTGATATTGAATTGAATCGAGCCAAGCGGTTTGGTTCAAGTTTAGCCTTGGTTTTTATCGATCTTGATTTTTTTAAACTGGTTAACGACAAACATGGGCACTTGGTGGGTAGTCGTGTGCTATCAGAAATTGGTCAACTATTTAAACGGCGGATTCGCTCTGTCGATTATGGTGCACGTTACGGTGGAGATGAATTTGTCTTGATTCTGCCAGAAACCAATAAGGAAGGAGCTTACGGTTTGGTGTGTAGTTTATGCGATCTGGTTCGCTCCTATGTGATGACTGCCGACGATGGCACTGAAATTAATGTTACCGCCAGTTTCGGTATTGCGGTATATCCAGATGATGCAGCAAACAAAATAGATCTGATTCGTCAGGCAGATAAAATGATGTACAAGGTGAAAGAATCAACACGTGATGGTGTGATGATGGCTTAAACCGCGAATGGTTACTTCTGGAGGGCAACGATGAGTGAAAGTTACGATTTTAACTGGCGGGATTTAGGTGATTTGCAGGTGGGACGCCCGAATCTTGGCCCGGAAGCCTCGGTTATCGGCTATCGTCTAATGCAGTTCACCTTTAAGGATGTGCTGTCAAAACAGATTGGTCTTGAGCGGACGAGCGCAATTTTTTTTGCCGCCGGTCATCTGGCCGGGATGCAGTTATGTCGGCAGATGCTCGATATTACATTGGAGCCGGCAGAATTTGTGGCTGCGTTGCAGCAGGTGTTGATCGACTTGAAAATGGGTGTGCTGCGTTTTGAAAAGACCGATCTGGAAAAGTTATTCTTTGTGCTGACGGTTGATGAGGATCTTGATTGTTCCGGGTTGCCGTTGTTCGGTGAAACCGTCTGCGATTATGATGAAGGCTTCATTGCAGGTATCTTTGAAGCCTACCTGGGTCGCCCCTTCCGTGTTGTTGAGATTGATTGCTGGGCGAAGGGGGATCGAACCTGCCGCTTTGAAGTGGAGCCTGTGAAACCATCATGATGGATGCACGGCAGATTTTTGATAGGCTGGCCGGCTATTTGCAACAGGTGTTGGGTCACGGGATGTCGCAGGAGTGTTTTCAGCTTGAAATTGATCAGGTTGACGCCGAACTGGTCGAAGGCTGCGAGTGCCTGAATCAGTTTTTACGCCAATTGCATCAGGCTTTCGAGCTGAGTGCTGCCATGGCGGATGGAGATTTGGCGATAGATCTGCCGCGCAACAATTCCCTGTTGATGCCAACAAAAACACTGCAGGCCAATCTTAACCACATGAGTTGGCAGATCTGCCGGATTGCCGCCGGTGATCTCAATCAGCAGGTGCGCTTTCTCGGCGAATTTTCTGTGTGCTTCAACAGCATGATCGATGCGTTGAAGCAGAAGCGGGAAATTGAGCAGCGCCTGAAAATCATCACTTCGGTATTGGGTGCTGGTGTGTGTCTGGTGAATCAGGACGGGATTCTTACCTATATTAATCCTGAAGCCGAAAAATTACTTGGCCATCGTGGTGAGGATTTGTTTGGCGGTTCGCTGGTCTCTTTTTTTCAGGCGACCGTGAGTGATAGTGATAATGATGGCGTGCTACATAAATTAGCCGTAGCTATCGAAAAAGGAACAGATTTTCATACGCAGCAATTGGTTGTTGCCGGACAGGAAAATGAAATGTTGTCGGTGGCGCTGGAGTGTCGCCCCGTCTGGCAAAACGATGTTTACACTGGTGCGGTGATTGCTTTTCACGATATCAGTGCCCAGAAGCGCTACGAGGAGCGTCTGGAACAGATGAACCAGCTACTGGAGAAACAGGCGACAACGGACAGTTTGACCGGTATCTGGAATCGGTTGAAGCTCGGTGAGGTGCTGGCTCAAGAAATTTATCGAGCCCGGCGCTATCAAACAGCACTGTCGGTGGTGATCCTAGATATTGATCACTTCAAGTTAGTTAACGATCGTTTTGGTCATCCTGCTGGTGATGAGGTACTCAAGGCGTTTGCCGCACTGTTACAGAACGGTTTACGTGCTGGTGACTATGTCGGGCGATGGGGCGGTGAAGAATTTCTTATTGTTCTGCCGCAGTTGAATTGTGATAACGCTTGCTTAGTGGCCGATAAGTTGCGTCGTGCGATAGCGCAATATGATTTTCCCGTTTGTCGCCAAGTTACCAGCAGCTTTGGAGTGGCGGAGGTTGTGACCGCAGATACCCCGGCTAGCCTGACGGCTCGTGCTGATCGTGCGTTATATCGCGCCAAAGACAGTGGGCGCAACAGGGTGGAAGTGGAAGGATAACAGGGGTTTGTTACCAAATAAAAAAAGGCAGGTCATTGACCTGCCTTTTTTATTGGAGCCGTTAAACGGAGTCGAACCGTTGACCCCTTCATTACGAGTGAAGTGCTCTACCAACTGAGCTATAACGGCATTAACATTGAGGGAATTTGTATTTACCGCAAATGACTAATACTGTCAAATATTTTTCAGTTTGGAACTCTTAAGTATCGTGTTGGAGCGACTATGGACTATAATCAACTGTATCAACAAACCCTAAAAAAATGGGGTGAGCAGGCGCAGTACGATCAAGCAGCTGAGGAGTGTGCTGAATTGATCGCTGCTCTCATGCATTATCGCCGAGATAAGATTGATGAGCAGCAGGTGATTGACGAATTGGCCGATGTTACCTTGATGGTTGGTCAGCTAACGTGGATGTTTGGTGCGGAGCGAGTCGATGAGGCGGTGCAGCGTAAACGGGCTAAACTTGACGGGCTGTTGCAGTGTAAACATGGGGCTGATGTTGTAGGGTTGTCTGGGTTTCAGCAGGCGGAGATTGGCGAATGAAATTACCCCCGTTGCAATCGGGAACACTGGTGCGTCGCTACAAACGCTTTTTAGCCGATATTGAATTGGCCGATGGTAGTGTATTTACCGCCCATACCCCCAATACTGGCAGTATGCGTCAGTGTGCCGTGCCCGGTTATCCAGTATTGTTTTCCCGTAGCGATAACGCTAAGCGCAAATATCCCTGTACCTTGGAGTTGATTCAGGTTGATGGTTCATGGGTAGACATTAATACCCAGCGCAGCAACAAGGTGGTGACCGAAGCGTTGCGTGATGGAACCATTGATGGATTATCCGGGTACAACGTGTTTACTGAAAAAAAGTTGGGCAACAGTCGCATCGATTTTCTGCTCCAGCGAACCGTGAATGGGGTGGAAGAACAGTTGTGGCTGGAGGTGAAGAATGTCACCCTGATGGGCAGTGAAGTCGTTGCCTGTTTTCCCGATGCCGTGACTGAACGGGGGCGGCGTCACCTGCAAGAGTTGATGGCAGCTCGTGAGCAAGGAGATCGCGCCGTGATCCTGTTTCTGGTTCAACGCGCGGAGGCGCAATTGTTTTCTCCCGCCGGTGATATCGATCCCGCCTATGCTGATCAGTTGCGTCTGGCACTGGATGCCGGGGTTGAACCATATGCTTGCCGCACTCACACCAGCGCTGAGGAAACCGGTATTACCACCTGCATCCCCGTGGTGGTGTAGCGGTGCGCGGCGTTGGGGTAATCACCGAATATAATCCGTTTCATAATGGCCACCTCTATCATGTGCAACAGGCACGGCAATGTAGTGGAGCAGATGTTGTCGTTGCGGTGATGAGTGGTCATTTCTTGCAACGTGGTGAACCAGCCCTTGTTGATAAGTGGACTCGCGCCCAAATGGCTTTGCATTGCGGTGTCGATGTAGTGGTGGAACTTCCCCTTCCCTATGCTTGCAACAGTGCGCCGCTGTTTGCCCGTGGCGCGATTCAGGTGCTTGATTTTTTTGCTCCCCATCTCGATTGTGTGTGTTTCGGTAGCGAGAGTGGTAATTTGCCACAGTTGCACCAGTTGGCTGCGGTGATGGCCGAGTATGATTCTGCTGCTGTCGATAGCCACCATTTACGCTGTGGCCAAACATTTCCTCAAGCACGTGCCGCCGCTTTGGCCAAAGGTGGCCACGATATCTCATTGCTCAATCAACCGAATAATATTTTATCACTGGCATATTTGCGGGCGATAGAACAGCTTGGTAGTGATCTACGCCCGTTGACCATCACCCGTCGCGGTGCTGGGTATCATGATTTGACGCCGGGGGCAGGTGGCATTGCCAGTGCAACGGCTATTCGCCATCGTCTCGTTACCGGGGAGCCGGTGCAGCCTTATATGCCCGAAGCCGCTTATTCATTGTTGGCACAAGCAGTAAAACAGCGAATGACGGTGGGTATGTCACGCTGGTTTGCCATGGTGGAGCAGGTTTGTTTGAGCGCAGATCGCCTCGCCGGGGAATGTTATCAGATGGAACCGGGGCTGGCGGAGCGGATTTTTCAGGCAGCGCTGGTGACTGATGATTTTGATGATCTGGTTACCAGAGTAAAAGCCCGTCACCTTACCCGAACGCGGGTGCAACGCTTGTTATGTTATCTGGTAGTGGGGATGAAAGCAGATGAAGTTGATAATTTTCTCTCTCAACCGATTCCTTATGTTCAGTTGTTGGGCACGAGTCGGCAGGGGGAGTTGTTTTTGCGCCAGTGTCGTAACGATTTTTCGTTGCCACTGATAAGTAATTTTTCCCGCATTCATACTCAACTCAACCGCACTTACGGGCACGACTCACCAATGAGGAAACAGGCTGAGTGGTTGGTGGAGATGGAGAATCGGGCTACGCGTTTGTATACGTTGTTGTTGCCGGGCTGGCAGGGTAAGTCGCGCCAGTGGAATTATTTTCAGCAGCCCTGTCGGGTTTAGTGTGTTAAGCCGCCAGATTTGTGGCGATAGGGAAGGGATATATGCAGAGTAATGTTTCTGGTACACAGCTGAACGCAGCTGTATTGGCTGATGGTTGTGTGCAACTTGAGTGGGGGGCGGCAAGTGCTAGAATAGCGAAAAGCACCACCCTGTTGCAGCAGGAGATTTTTACTGTCTATAGCTGCGAGGGTGGCAATTGGCTTCTCTATGTGGGGTTTGCTGACGCTGCTGTTTCCCTATCTCCTACCCTCGATTTTTGGCGGAGCTTCAGCGCCCTCTTTGCGCATCAGTTGCGTTTGACTCCCGATCTGGAAACGCTACGCCATCAGGTACAAATTCCCCCCCCCGAAACACAATTACATGAACTGCTCCAGTTGCTACCCGCCATGGCAGGGGGGGAATATGTCAGCGCCGAGCTTGTGTATTCACTGTGGTCGCAGCTCAATAAAATATTTACCACACAAATCGCTGATTTTATGGGAACTGTTGCCGAATTTATCCAACAATTTTCACCGGCCAGTCATCTGCTGGGACGGATCTATTTTCATTTGGTTGAAAACAAGGATGGCGAGCTACCTTTTGCTTTTTTGGCAACCTATTCAACCAAGATGGGTACGCAAGGGAAATCAAAACATCTTCCCCTTAAATATGCTTTACAAGAATATCAGAACGATAACGATAAGTTGCTCGACCTGCTGGTGACAGTCCACGCGGCGGCACAGGATAGCGAATTGATTGCAGCGTTACTGGAGAGTAATGAGCTGTTTTATCCGCTGGCATGGAACAGTGCCAAGGCGCATACCTTTTTACAGGAAGTGCCCCGCTATGAAGACGCAGGTATTTTGTGTCGCATACCCGATTGGTGGCAGAGCAAGGGGGCGAAGATCAGCTTGAGGGGCAGTATTGGCGAGAATGCACCACCTATGGTGGGGATGGAGGCATTGCTCGACTTTACTCCACGCCTTATGCTGGGTGAGGATGAGATCAGTGCTGACGAGGTACGCCGTCTGTTGGATGAGGTCAACGGGCTGGCCTTTATCAAGAATAAATGGGTGGCGGTTGATCACGATAAACTGGCGCAAACATTGGCCGTATATGAAGAGGCTCAACTCCTTGCCCGGCGCGAGGGGCTGACTTTAGCCGAAGCGATGCGTCTCCAATTGCGTCCTGAGACGATGTTGGCGCATGCCGCTGATGCTGCTATTTTAGAGGTGGAAAATGGTCAGTGGCTACAAACGCTATTTGCCCGAATGGATAATCCCTCCCTGTTGCCACCGGTGGATATCGATAGCTCATTCAAGGCAGACTTGCGACCTTATCAACACGATGGGCTGCGCTGGCTGTGTGGTCAGCATGGCTTTGGCTTTGGTTGTTGTTTGGCCGATGATATGGGGCTGGGCAAAACCGTGCAGGTAATTGCTTTTTTGAATGTTTTATCTAATTCAAAGAAAAATTCCAAAAAAAAGGGGGCAGACGACCCCCCGTCACTGCTCATTATCCCCGCTTCACTTATTGCTAACTGGGATCAGGAAATTAAGCGTTTTTGGCCACAGATGAAAGTTTTCATTGCCCACCCATCTATGCATAAAGGGCAAAAAGTGGTGGAACCCGATAGCACTGCTCTAGGCGAATTGAATCTTGTCATTACCACCTATGCCTTGGTACAGCGCTACGAGTGGTTGCAAGAGCAGCACTGGCACTATGTGATTTTGGATGAAGCGCAGGCGATTAAAAATCCACGTACCAAGCAGACGTTGGCGGTGAAGAAGATTGATGCTATCAACCGTATTGCCATGACCGGTACACCGGTGGAAAACCGTTTGAGTGATCTATGGTCGTTGTTCGATTTTATCAATCCCGGCCTGCTTGGAACTCCCAAGGAGTTTACCGATTTTACCAAGGGTTTGGCGGAGCATCCCGATGGCTATGGGCGTTTGCGGCGCATGATCTCGCCGTTTATTTTGCGCCGCTTAAAGAGTGACAAGTCGATCATCAGTGATCTGCCCGATAAGGTGGAGATGAAGAGCTGGGCTGCGTTAAGCAAAAAGCAGGCGGTGATCTATCAGCAACTGGTGGATAGCATCAATAAGCAGTTGGAAACCAGTGATGGGATTCAGCGCAAGGGGATGATTCTGGCGGCGTTAACTAAATTCAAGCAGATATGTAACCATCCCGATCAATATACAGGTGTGGCCGATGGTTCTGGTGGTTATGGCGAAAAAGATAGCGGCAAATTTGCCCGTTTGCGGGAAATTTGCACTACTGTTTACGAAAAACGGGAGCGGGTGCTCATCTTTACCCAATTTAAGGAGATGACCGAGCCTTTGGCGCACTTTCTGGAGGCGGTATTCGGCCAGCCGGGTCTTATTATCCATGGCAGTATCGCAGTTGGAAAGCGCAAGAAGATTATAGAGCAGTTTCAGGGCGACGATTATGTTCCGTTTATGGTGCTGTCATTAAAGGCGGGTGGTGTTGGTCTTAACCTCACCAAGGCAAATCATGTTGTCCATTTTGATCGCTGGTGGAATCCGGCGGTGGAAAATCAAGCTACCGACCGTGCTTTCCGTATTGGGCAGCATAAAGCAGTTATGGTGCATAAATTTATCACCAAGGGAACCATTGAAGAGAAGATTGATGTGATGTTAACTAAAAAGGCTGAGTTATCCGCCGATGTGGTTGCTGCCAGTGGCGAAACATGGCTTACCGAAATGGATAATAGTGAACTTGCCGAGCTATTTACTTTGACAAAATAGCGATTCACGTTATCTGTGTGAATTTATAGAGTAATTTGTAGGCTGTGCAGGAGTCGCTCTCCAGAGCGCGAATGACCGCGTTGCGATAACCATTCGCGGCTTGGAAGCCAGCTCCTACATATAATACTCATCCGGTGTGCAATGCAATATGTTAATCGAAAAATTGATTGAAGTTACTTACAAGAGAGATTTAGCATGAGATATGGAGATTATCCCCCTTATGTCAGTGTGGCTGAAAAAAGGGCTAAGGGCGAAAAGAAAATCAAACAGCTACGCAAAAAGAATCCCGACTTGCGTCCAGTAATTATTGAAGGGCGCACCTTGGCACGCACTTGGTGGGGTAAATCGTGGAACAAAAATCTTGAACGCTATGCAGATTATGCCAATCGTATCGGGCGTGGACGCAGTTATGTCAGGCATCTGGCGGTGTTAGATTTGCAGATAACAGCGGGTAATGTGACGGCGCTGGTACAGGGCTCGCGGAGCAAGCCGTACAAGGTGAAAATAACCATCGCTAAAATGCCGATCAACAATTGGCAGAAAATAAAGCTAGAATGTCAGTCAAAATTATCATCGCTGCCCGATCTTCTGGCAGGTAAGTTCCCCAAAGATTTGCAAGAGATGTTGATGCTACAGGGAGAAGGACTTTTCCCAACGCCAAAGGAGATCTCCTTTGATTGCAATTGTCCCGATTGGGCTGAAATGTGCAAGCATACTGCCGCTGTTCTTTATGGTGTCGGTGCTCGTCTCGATGAGGAACCGGCATTGTTTTTCACTTTGCGCCAAGTGGATGTGCAGGATCTGATTGGTCAGGCGGTGCATGATAAAACTGCGAGTATTCTCAAGGGTAAAAAAGTGGTCGGTAGCAAGGTGATTGCCGATGATAAGTTGGCGGATGTGTTTGGTATCGATATGGACGATTTTGATATCGCTGCGCCGGTGCAGCCAAAGCCGAAGGCTAAAGCTGTGGGGAAAACAAAAAAGAAAAATGCGGGTAGGGGCAGTGGGGCGCGTGGTAAGCGTAACGCTGAAAAGGTTGCCCCTATTGATGTGGCACAAGGTACGGCGATTGCCGTAGTTGCAAGGTATATCGAAGATAGCGCCGGTGAGATCAGTATTAAAGAATTGCAGCAGCTTACCAATTATTCTGCCAGCAAGCTGTATGGTATTTTGTTTCGCTTAAAGCAGCAGGGGAAGGTTAACAGTGTGCGGCGTGGGGTTTATTGTTGGGCTTGAATTTACAACCTCGGTATTTCAAGGTAATGCCTTTTAGTTTTAACCTCACTGTCGCATTATTGGAGAAACTGTCATGACTGTTGTTACTACCCGCCCTGTGTCAGTAACGTTGGATAGCGAAACTCGCTCCAAAATTGAACGTTTATCCAAGGTGCATCGGCGTACTGCTCATTGGCTAATGCGTGAGGCTATCCATGAATACATAGATCGCGAAGAAAAGCGTGAGGCTTTTCGTCAGGATGGAATAAAAGCTTGGAATGAATATCAAACCACAGGCTTGCATGTGACACACCCGGAGGCAGAGGATTGGCTTGCTAAATTAGAGGCCAATCAAGATGCGGATCTGCCAGAATGTCACCATTCGATCTTTACCGGCTTTTACCGGCCGTCCCCCCTGTTCCTTCAAAATCTGCCCTCAAACTTCTGGATTTTCGCTTCGCCCCTTATTCCCGGACAGGCTCTTTGCTGGCTAACATAGAGAACATAACCGAATCACGAAAAGATATCCAATTTTCGACTAAAAAGTTAGCTATCACAATATCCTCCTTGAGAGAAAAGAACTCTCAAATAAGGTCGACTTTTAACCCTTGAGGGTGGTCAATTTTACGTGATCAGAGGTGGTAAGTTTTAGGTTGTCAAAACTAAGCGCCAGTGAGGCACTGGAAACAGAAGAGAATTGGTTTGAAATTGAAGGTCAGCTAACAGCCGATTTGCCCCTTTTGTTCTTTTTTTTGATGATGATTGGAATTTTAGTTGCCTTGTCAGGAAAGTTAATATGTAAAGAACGTCCCCTATGCTGCCGATAATTTATGCCCCTGCTCGCTTCAGCACCGACCACCTTCATAGCAAAATCGGGACTGTCCCCAGCCTCACCGGGGGCTGTCCCAGAGGTTTGCGGCGAAACAACACAGAATCAATTTAATACGGGAAGTGTCCCTATTTAAGACCAGAAGGATTATAGCTCGCAAATTCGATATTCTTCTGTAGGAGCCGGCTTTAGCCGCGATGCTTTTATGAGCGTGGGCGAGCTAAAGAGTATCAAGCGGACTGACAA
>JAYEOA010000058.1:0-47064 GCA_034722515.1 Thermodesulfobacteriota bacterium
CTTCTGCAACCAAGTCACCTATATCATCAGGGATAATTGAGCTAATTTTGTCACGAACAACCTGACCTATGGTCGGGCTGGCACCGTCGGTAGAGACTGCAATTTTCAGTGAACCGTAATTGAGTAACGATGAAAAATAAAAATCGCTTTGATCTGGTTGATCGACACGGTTAATCAGTACAAATCGACGTAATTTTTCATCCTGCAACAGTAGCCCAACATCATCATTCCCTGTTGCATCGATAATGATATTGTATTTAGCTAAGTCGCTTGCGGTAACGCTTTTGGTAAGAGAGTCTAATTGCAGATCAACAAATTGGGGCTTATAATCCAGAGCGATAACGGTAAATGAAATTTGATTTTCTTTGAGTACCTTCGCTTTTTGATAGGCAACAGATCCACCGCCCAATAACAAAATCTGTGGATTTTTCAATAGAATAGGTAACGTCGCCATACTAATCCTCAGTGACTAATCGTACAAACTGTACCAATAAAAAAAGGGCCATACGGCCCTTTTTTATAACGAAGAACACTCAAATGTCTACGCCATGAACGATGCACTATTCTCAGCAAACAATTCTTCAAATTCATCTGGAATAGCGGCTATTGTCTCTACTGTTATCAAAAGATGTTCAGCACCTACCGTTTTAGATAGATCAAAATCCTCTTCGGCACAACGATGACCAATACCCAACTTCATACACAAATTAGAAGCAACATTCACAAGTGCTGCAAGGTCAGACACCTCTTTATCTTCGGCAGAATGAACGTCCATCTGACAACGAACGGATTCAACCAACAGAGGAGCAATCTCCCAAGAATAAAGCACCGCAGCTCCCACCTTTGAATAAGGGGAAGAAAATACCTCTTGCTCTAAAGTAAGATAATCGCCGGCACCATTGTATACTGCTTCAACCAATTCACGATAACGTTCCGGTTCATTGTTGTTACGAATAATTTTACCTAAATTGCTAAATAAACCGACCAAAAACGCTTCATCAGAATTTGAAACATTAAGCTTAGTACTTAAATAACGTGCCGCCAATGCACAACCGACAGACTCTTCCCACAGCATTTTTTCTAATAAACCATACGATTTATTGACACTGCTCATACTGGAGGCTAACACAAGGCTACGGACGGTACGCTCGCCCAATAAAACCAAAGCATTGTGAAGTGTCGTTATGTCTCGAAGACCACTGTATAGCGAAGAGTTAGCAATTTTCAACAAACGTGCCGAAACAGCCGCATCTAACGATATCGTTTGTGCCAATTGATTAATTGATGTATCTGGACATTGCAATAACTCTAAAACCTTGACAGCCACAATGGGCATAGGTGGCAAATCACCAATCTCACCAACTATTTCAGTATAATTTTGCATCAAAATAACATCCCAACAATATAAAGACGTTGCATGCAGTCCCTGAAGAGACGTTACATGCAACGTCTCTACTACTTAGAACTTACCAAATTCCGAATCATCTAAGGCAATTTGCTCAACAGAAGATGAATCGCCGCCCCAACCAGAAGTTGAAGCAGGTTTTGCCGTTGGCGGCGCAGGTCGTCGCGCAGCAGGAGGAGTCTGACCAATCGGACGTGTTGAACCACCCTGGCGCAGGGTAAACCTTGTTAGAACATGATCAAGTTGGGCTGCCTGACTGGATAATTCCTCGGCTGATGCAGCACCCTGTTCGGCATTGGCAGTATTTTGTTGGGTAACATCATCAATGCGAGCAACACCATCGTTAATTTGGGCCAGACCTTGTGCCTGCTCGGTGCTGGACGCTGAAATCTCTTCGATGAGATCATTAACTTTCTGGATCTCGGTAACAATAGTGCCAAGAGATTCCGCAGTATTATCAGCAATGCTAGCGCCATCCTCGGCCTTGCTAACCGAGCTTTCTATCAACGAAGCGGTCTCTTGAGCAGCTTTGGCACTACGTGCAGCCAGATTACGCACCTCTTCGGCAACAACCGCAAAACCCTTGCCATGTTGTCCGGCCCGTGCCGCTTCAACGGCAGCATTCAACGCCAGCAGATTAGTCTGGAAGGCAATTTCATCGATCACCTTAATAATCTTGGAAATATTCATACTTGATTCGTTTATATCAGCCATGGCGGTAACCATCTGGCGCATATGGGTATTACCCTGTTCGGCAGCATTACGCGCTTCATCAGCCATTTTATTGGCTTGTTGAGCATTATCAGCGCTGGCTTTTGTCTGAGACGTTATTTCATTCATCGAGGCGGAAATTTCCTCAATAGAACTGGCTGAATCTGTCGCCCCTTCTGACAACGACTGACTTGAATCAGATATTTGCGACGCACCGGAAGCGATCTGAGTTGCGCCCATTTGAACTTGAGACATAACATCGTTCAGTTCATCATTGACTGTTTTTAAGGCAATGCGAATTGAGTCATCATTACTACGCGGGATAATCTCTGTCGAGATATCACCTTTAGCCAGTTTTTGTAACGAAGTTAACACTTCGTGCTGCATAAAATCGGCAAACTGATCAATTATTTTACTAATCTGACCAATCTCATCACTACTTTCCACATTCATGCGACCATCAAAACGACCGGCAGCCATATCTTTAAAAATCGCTTCCACCGCTATAAGGGGACGCCTGACCAACGAACCTAACACCCAGTAGATAATCGCCAAGCCGATAAGCCCACCGATTACACCGATCAACACCATCGACTTAGCGGTACTACCTAAACCAGCCGTAAGTTGTTTTTCTACCGCCAACCCGGTGGCTTGCAGCTCGGCAAGATCATAGTCAAGATAAAGAATACCGCCCAGATCACCAGCACGGTTCGACTCATGGCAATCCAAGCACTCCGTGGTATAAATTTGCGAGCGGGTCAGGAGCAGTTTATCACCAACCTCATGCACAATAATATTGCTACTGCTATCAGTCCGAGCCTGTTGAAACACCGCACCATCCATGTGACTACTAATGCTGCTATTATTACTGGAATAGTTGATAGTTCCTTCAGGACCGGTCATACCAATTTCGGCGACATTATGTACCGTGCCCAGATCGGTCAGCAAATCTGCGAATAGATCCATGTCACCCGTTTCAACGGAACCCTTGGTGCCAACAACCAGACTTTGAAAAACACTGTTCGCCTGTTGGTGCGAAGCCTCGGTCAACAATTTCATATCACTAGCTGCTTGCTGATTTAACAATTGCGACGTTTGAGTGTAAACAACGCCAAAAACAACCCCTACTACAACAAGCAAAACAACCAGAAGAACACTAGCCACTTTATTTTGAATATTCATTATGCCTCCACGCACTCAAATTTAACTGTCTATGAACCTGGTTCCCGCTTCCACGGGTACAATCTGTCTAAAGATCAATTTCCTCTAGGTCTGAATCATAAAGCAACTTACCAACATTGAGAAGAATTATAACCCGATCTCCCATTTTACCCATACCTTGAATATACTCGGTACTATTTCCAACACTGGTACGAGGCGGTGGTTCAATATTTTGCGGCGGGATATCAACAACTTCATTCACCTTGTCAACCACAAGACCAACAGATGTTGTGTTTAGTTGCACAACGATGATACAGGTTCGCTCATCATATTCACGCGCAGGTATACTAAAACGAGCCCTGACATCCATAACGGGAATAACTTTACCGCGCAAGTTAACCACCCCTTTAATAAATGCGGGCATATCAGGTACTTCCGTGATCCGCTGAATACCGATGATCTCCGTCACAAAACGAATCTCAATACCGTAATTTTCTTCGAACATGTGAAAGGTAAGATACTTTCCTTTCTGAGTATCTTCATTACCCACGTTCAGCGCTGCAAAAGCAGGCTTGGGAACCTCAGCCATAATCGCCCTCCTTTATAAACGATTAAAATTGTGAATGTAATTAACTCTAAACCTCGCTGGATATTAACGCAAACGCCGCAGCGTGTATACTCCAATCTAAAACAAAGTACAGATTAAGCGATCAAGGAAACAATGGTACGCTGCCTAAACCCATTTCCTCTGAAAACCCCAACATAATATTCATATTTTGCATGGCTTGACCTGCTGCTCCCTTAACCAAATTATCTATAGCCGAAACAACAATTACCCGTTGCGTCCGCTCATCGACAACAAAACCTATATCTGCGTAATTACTGCCCTTAACAAAAGCTACATTTGGCAGGTGATCACCCGGCATAATACGAACAAATGGTTCATTTTCATAAAATGTTTTATACATCGCCTTGAGCGAAGCTACATCGATGGAACGTGACAGATTAGCGTAACAGGTGGACAGAATGCCTCGGTTAACCGGCAACAGATGAGGAGTAAAGTTGACCACAACCGCTTCACCGGCAACGCCGGAAAGGGTCTGTTCAATTTCGGGGGTGTGGCGATGATTGGCAATACTGTAAGCCTTAAATCCTTCATCGACCTCACAAAACAAACTACCCGTTTTAGCTGATCTACCGGCACCGGTGGCACCCGACTTGCTGTCAATAATCAGTGTGCGATGGTCAATAATTAAATGATGTAATAGCGGTGCAACAGCTAAGGCAATACTGGTAGGATAACAACCGGGATTAGCAACCAATCGTGCGCCGGCAATCTCAGATCTAGACAGCTCGGGCAACCCATAAACGGCTTCAGATAATAATTCTGGATTAGAATGTGGTTGATACCACTGTTCATACAGGGCAACATCTTTCAATCGATAATCGGCAGAAAGATCTATTACACGACAGCCACCGTCAAGAAAATCCGGAACTACTTCCATAGCCGTTTTATGCGGCAATGCTGTAAATACAACATCGGCTAAGGAGGCAATCTTTGCGGTATCAACGCTGTCACAATCGATGGTGACAATATCGGCCAACGAAGGGAACACCTGTGCAATCTCTTGTCCAACATATTGCCTTGAGGTGATACTGGTAAGCTCTACTTCAGGATGACGAGCCAGCAAACGCAATAACTCTAAACCGGTATATCCACTTGCTCCAACAACAGCGACTTTAATCACAACGACCTCCAAAAAACAAAAAAAAGATGGTTTCGCAAAAAAAAAGAGGAACCATACGGTTCCCCTTTTGTGTAACAGATATTGATCGTACCGTAAAAAATATTAACGCTTTGAGAACTGGAAACTACGACGAGCACCAGCACGACCATATTTCTTACGCTCTTTGATACGGCTATCGCGGGTAATAAATCCTGCTTTTTTCAAAACACCACGCAAGCTAACATCCGCTTCGAGCAACAACTTGGTGATGCCATGCTTGATAGCACCAGCTTGCCCCGATGGACCACCACCATTAACATTGACAAAAATATCATACTTGCCCATGTTATCTGTCAACTCAAGGGGTTGGCGGATAATCATTTTAGAGGTTTCGCGACCAAAATAATCGTTATAATCTAGTTTATTAACTGTAATACTTCCTGAACCAGGCTTCATCCACACACGTGCAACAGAAGTCTTTCGCTTGCCGGTGGCGCTATATCGTTGTTCAGCCATTATAAATCATTCTCCTTAAGTAGACTAAATATCGAGTACTTTGGGCTGTTGAGCTGCGTTCTGGTGCTCGCTGCCGGCATAGACCTTCAATTTTTTCAACATTTTACGACCCAACTTATTTTTGGGAAGCATGCCACGTATCGCCTTAACAACCAGATCTTCCGGTTTTTTTGCCTGCATGGCCTTGGCATTAACAGAAATGATACCACCAACATAACCAGTATGGTGATGATACATCTTGTCTGCTTTTTTATTGCCGGTCAAAACCAGTTTTTCCGCATTAACAACAACGACATAATCGCCGGTATCAACGCTAGGAGTATAAATGGCTTTGTGCTTTCCTCGAAGAATTCTGGCTATTTCTGTGGCGGTACGGCCAAGAACTTTTCCGTCCATATCGACCAGAAACCAGTCTCTTTTAACTTCAGATGCTTTTGCTGCTTGCGTACTCATCTCAATCCTCTCGTTTATGTAAATTCTGCGTAGCTTTACGGGGCTCACAGAGTGCCGCAACATAACCGATCCTTAACCGACAGTCAAGTATTTTACATACTTTTTTCGTAACTATTCAGCGTGATGCGTACCTAACTTGAGTGGTGCTGACTAATTACATTTTTTCATACCATACATCCATCAGACACAGACCATGTGCCGGGGCGGTGCGACCGGCATCTTGTCGACTTCCGTCGAGAAGTAATTGCTCTACAGTCTCCGCTGCTAAACGTCCAATGCCAACATCCACTAATGTACCGACAAGAATACGCACCATGTTCTTCAGGAACCCGCGTCCGCGCACATTGAATAACAACATCTCGCCATCTTCAACAATTTCGAATGAATAAAGCTCCCTTACGCTGGTTTCAGACACGCAGGAACTGGAGCGGAAAGCGTTAAAATCATGTTTACCGACAAAAAATTGTGCCGCATAAATCATCTTATCCAGATCAAGCGCATTACCCAACTGCCATGAGATACGCCGATGCAATGGAGAACGAATATTTGAGCGATAGATCTGATACTGATACCACTTGCCGCAAGCATCAAAGCGAGCATTAAAGTTATCTGCCACCACAACAGCTTCGCGGATAACAATAGCACTGGGCAATGCACGATTCACCCCTTCGCGATAGGCTGATAATGGCAACAAGGTTTCCACATCAAAATGCGCCTTCATCCCGGCAGCATGAACACCGGCATCGGTACGTCCCGACGAGTAAAGCCTTACAGGGGAACCAACAACACGCTCAAGGGCTGCTTCGACACAAGCCTGAACAGTGACGGCATTGGGTTGAATTTGCCAACCCGCATAATCGCTGCCATCGTATTCTATCGTCAAACAAATTCTGGTCACGATGGTAGCGCTCGCAGATATTTATCGATCAACAATTCAGCGATCTGAACCGCATTGGTAGCCGCACCTTTGCGTATATTGTCGCTCACCACCCACAAGTTCAAGCCATTAGCAATAGATTCATCTTCACGAATGCGACCAACATACGTTAAATCGTGTCCGACAGCATCAATAGACATGGGATATTCATGATCGGCTACATTATCGACAAGCTGTATATTCGGAAACAACTCAAACAACTCTCGCGCCTTAGCAGCATTGATTTTTTCTGCCGTTTCGACATTAACCGACGCACAATTTCCATAAAATACCGGTACGCGCACCGCTGTTGTAGTTATGCGCAATGTTTCATCTGCAAAAATCTTACGCGTTTCATCGACCACAGCAATCTCCTCGTCGGTGTAGCCATTGTCTAACAATTGCCCAATGTGCGGCAAACAATTAAAGGCAATCTGGTGCGGATACACCTTGTTCTTTGCCGGGCGACCATTGAGTAGTTCCCCACTTTGTACCTTTAACTCATCGACACCATTTTGCCCACTACCCGATACCGACTGATAGGTTGAGACCACAACGCGCTGAATTGCGCTACAGTCGTGCAATGCCTTCAATGGCAGCGCAAGCTGTATAGTGGAACTGTTGGGGCTGGCAATAATTCGCTTGGCATTATAACCACCTACCGCTTCAGGATTAACTTCCGGCACTACCAGTGGCACGGCGCTATCTAAAGACCAGTAATTTGAAGTGTCTACACATACAACTCCAGTCGCAGCAGCTACGGGACAAAATTTCTCACTTATTGCACCGGTGGCACTAAAAAAAGCAATATCAATATCGGTAAATGAATCGCGATCCAACAACTGTACCGGAATCGATTCATCATTAAATTCTAAAAACTCACCGACAGATTTCTCCGATGCCAACAAGCGCAACGTTTTCACCGGGAAATGACGCTCTTCAAGAATTTCGAGTATCTGACGACCAACAATACCAGTGCCACCCACTATAGCTACGTTGTACATTGCGTTTACATCTCCACAAAACAAGAAAGAGTGCAGCGAATTACCCGCTGCACTCTAGATTTCCAATAAAGAACCATCCGATTAGTTCCTAGCATTAGCGCATTATCCCTTTTCCCTTTTCCCTTTTCCCTTATTGGTTGATCTGACAATTACTTCTCTTGCAAAATTCGCAACATGCGCCGTAATGGCTCGGCAGCACCCCACAATAGCTGATCACCACAAGTAAAGGCAGAAAGATACTCAGACCCCATCTTCATTTTGCGCACCCGACCAACGGGAACCGTCAAAGTGCCGGAAGTTGCTGTCGGAGTAAGCTGATCCAGCGTATCTGCCTTGGTATTTGGCACCAATTTTACCCACTGATTATCATCAGCGATCAAGCGCTCAATCTCTTCGATGGGCAAATCTTTATTTAACTTGATGGTCAATGCTTGGCTATGACAGCGCATGGATCCCATCCGCACACAAATACCATCAATAGGAATAGGTTGCTGTGCAGCGAGAATCTTGTTTGTTTCAGCGTAACCTTTCCACTCTTCACGACTTTGACCATCTTCAACTTCGCGGTCGATCCACGGCAACACACTACCCGCCAAGGCATAGCCAAACTGGCTGTGTGGCAAGTCATCGCTACGTAGAGTTTCCGTCACTTTTTTATCGATATCAAGGATCGCCGACGCCGGATCCGCCAACAGATCAGCAACACAACCTTGCAACGCACCCATTTGGTTGAGCAGTTCGCGCATATTTGGCGCACCAGCACCCGATGCCGCCTGATAGGTCATTGATGAAACCCAGTCTATTACCCCAGCACGAAACAAACCGCCAATGGCCATCAACATCAAACTAACGGTGCAGTTTCCACCGATAAAGTCTTTTTGCCCGTTAGCCAGCGCCGCATCTATTACATCACGATTAACCGGATCAAGGATAATAACAGCATCGGATTCCATACGCAGGGAACTGGCAGCATCAATCCAGTAACCATCCCACCCCGCTTTGCGCAATTCGGGATGAACTGCCTTGGTGTAATCACCACCCTGGCAGGTTATTACCACATCAAGCTGTTTGAGCTGGGCAATATCTGTTGCATCCTTTAATGTCCCCGCATCCATAGGTGCCGGAACACCTACCTGAGAGGTTGAGAAAAACACCGGTTCAATACCGGCAAAATCATTTTCCTCCAGCATCCGTTGCACCAGAACTGAACCCACCATGCCACGCCATCCGACAAATCCGACTTTCATGCTCTTGATCCTTTACGTTATGTAATGTGATTTTCATGTAGGAGCGAATTATTCGCAGAATCGTCAAAAAAACGCTCCTACATGATTTAATTCACGCTCTACAGCGCCGCGATGATTGCATCACCCATCTCACATGTATTCACTTTTTTCTCGCCTTTTGTACCCTGAAAAATATCACCGGTGCGATAACCATCGTTGAGCACTTTTTCAACGGCACCATTAATGGCATCAGCAGCGTCACCCATGGCAAAAGAATAACGCAGCATCATCGAGGTAGAAAGGATCTGAGCGATAGGATTAGCAATTCCCTGACCGGCAATATCGGGAGCACTACCACCGGAAGGCTCATACATACCAAAAGTACCTTCAGCCAACGATGCAGAAGGCAACATCCCCAGTGAACCGGTCAGCATCGCCGCTTCATCGGAGATAATATCGCCAAACATATTACCACACAGCATCACGTCAAACTGCTTAGGCCAACGCACCAACTGCATAGCAGCATTATCGACATACATATGGCTCAATTCGACATCGGGATAGTCGGCGGCAACACGGGTAACTACTTCACGCCAGAGTATAGATGTAGACAACACGTTCGCCTTGTCGATACTACACACCTTACTACCCCGCTTACGCGCTACATCAAAGGCAACGCGGGTAATGCGCTCAATTTCAGGCTCAGTATAGATCATGGTGTCAAAACCGCGCCTTGCGCCATCCACCTCATCAAGCCCCTTTGGCTGCGAAAAATAGATACCACCAGTTAATTCACGCACAACCAGAATATCAAAACCGCCCTCTATAACACTTTCCTTAAGTGAAGAACTACCCGTCAAGGCAGGAAAGATTATGGCAGGACGTAGATTGCAGAACAAACCGAAAATCTTGCGCAATGGCAACAGAGCGCCACGCTCAGGCTGCTCATCGGGGGGCAAAGACTCCCACTTAGGTCCACCAACGCTACCAAACAAAATAGCATCGGAACTCTTACAGATTTCAATGGTTTTTTCGGGCAAAGCCTTGCCCTCATTGTCGATACCGGCACCACCGACATTCGCCATCGATTTCTCAAAGGTCACATTATATTTCTTTCCAATCGCACTCAGGACTTTCAAGGATTCGGTCATCACTTCAGGACCAATTCCATCACCCGGTAAAACTGCTACTTTAAAAGTTTTTTCAGCCACGTTACTCTCCTCATAATATATATTAGATGTAATCCGTTTGATTATTCTGACAATCAAGAGTCCAATACAGGTTCAACGTTCGGCACTATAAGAATCGCCACCGAGTATTGTCAAATATTTTCAGTATAACTTGACACAACTATCAACAAAGCGAGTCAAGCCTTGCACACCCCATGCGCAAAACATGACCCACCGCTTGCTATAGCTTTGTTAATAATGCTCATCAGCAAACTCGACCCAACCGCCGGCCTCAACCAACGCCTTGTCAAATTTAGAGATCTCAAAAGTAAATTTTTGAGTACTACCCGCCGCACATGCCGTAATTATTTGACCATCGAGATCGACATCAATTTCAACCGTTCCTTGTGCAGATAAAGCAAACAACTGATCAATATCTGACTTAGGCAACTCTATTGCCAGCATGCCGCCATTGAACATATTTTGCCTGAATATACGCGCATAACTTTCTGCAATAATCGTATGCACATCGTTAACCTCAAACACCCACGGCGCATGCTCACGCGATGAACCACAACCAAAATTCTGACGACTGACAACGACCCGCGCATTACGCAGGGCATCCCCTTGCGGATCAAAGCCATCCAGAGTCAAGTCTTCAAGGAGAAAAGGTTTTAATGCTTCCTTGGTGACCTCGGTTAAATATTTGGCCGGAATGATTTCGTCGGTATTGATATCGCTACGATCCAGAAAGATCGTCGCACCTTTGAATACTTTTTTCATCTCTGCGATTTCCTCTCTAAATGATTAAAGACTACGAGCGTCGGTGATAACCCCGGTGATGGCGGTTGCCGCTGCCGTTGCCGGACTCATCAAATGCACCATGCCACCCTTACCCATGCGACCGTTAAAATTACGATTACTGGTTGAGGCGCACACTTCACCGCTGGACAAAACGCCATTACTCATCCCTAAACAAGCACCACAGGTGGGGTTGGTAACACAGAAACCGGCATCCATGAATATCTGAATAATTCCTTCGGTCAAAGCATCTTTAAAAACTTTAGGTGTTGCCGGTGATACAATTCCACGCACACTTGAAGCAACAGTACGCCCTTTCAAGATAGCAGCAGCGATGCGCAAATCTTCAATACGACCATTGGTACAAGTACCGATATAAACCTGATCTACCACAGTGCCAGCCATTTGTGAAACAGGCTTAACGCAATCGGGTTTATAATCAAATGTCACATGGGGCACCAAATCGGAAATGTCGAAATCCAACACCTGAGCGTAATCTGCATCAGCATCGCTACACCATTTGGTGTAATCAGCCAAAGCTGCTTTTTTGGTAGCAAACTCATCTTGAATAAATGGCCATAGATAATCAACCGTCACCTGATCCGGCATACAAATACCGCAAGTACCACCAGCTTCGATAGCCATATTGCACAGGGTCATACGTGACTCCATACTCATGCCATCAACAACGGAACCGGTAAATTCGATGACATGATCCGTCGCACCATTGACACCGAGCTGTCCAATGACAAACAGGATCACATCTTTGGCATACACGCCATCAGCTAGCTTACCATTTAGATTCACCTTAATCGTTGCCGGTTCACGAAAGGCACACACACCCTTCAAGATACCAACTTCAAGATCGGTGGTGCCAACACCGGCGGCAAAGGCACCAAAAGCACCATGGGTACATGTGTGACTATCACCCATAATAACGGTAAAACCGGGGTGAATATAGCCTTTTTCGGGGAACAATGCGTGGCATACACCATTGTTTCCAATATCAAAAAAATCTTTTAGATCGTGGCGACGCGCCCAATCACGCAACATCTTGGCCTGCAATGCAGTCTTACTGTCTTTTGACGGTGTAACATGATCAACAACTGCCTTGATTTTAGTGTTATCGAAAACACGATCCTTGCCGCGTGCCTCAAGGTCGGCGATCGCCACCGGAGTAGTTATCTCGTGGCACAACACTCGATCAAGAGCCAGAACCTTCGTCCCTTCAAATGGCTCATCACGCAGGTGACTTTCAAATATTTTTTCAGCAATGGTCTTTCCCATAAAACTCTCCTTATCAATTCAACAACGTAACTGCTGATTAAACCCCGTGCCAGCAGACAACAGCGCACACCATACAACAAAACGGGACACCTGAACAGCATCCCGTTTGCCGAGCAATAATATAAAGGTAACTACTCTAGCATCTCTCAAATTGGGCACGCTGAGTAATCACGAAAAGCCTAATTTTACTTTGTGCGAAAGCATTAAATATCAACCGGAGTTCTTTTGTTTAAAGAGGCAATCTTGTTCAACGCATTGATATAAGCCTTCGCGGCAGCAACAATAATATCCGGGTGCGCCCCCTGACCTAATTGTTCGCGACCATCAAACTCCAAGCGAACCGTACTCTCACCCTGAGCATCGGTGCCACCGGTAATAGCGCCAACCGAAAAATGCAGCAAGTTGGCATCGCTAACAACCAATTCCTTTATAGCCTTGAATGTCGCATCGACTGGACCATCACCAATCATGGCTACTTTCTTCACCTCTCCATTCACTTCCATCTGCACCGTGGCTGTCGGCGCGGCAAAGGAACCGGATGTAACACTCATCTCTAACAATTTATACAACTCGGGCACGCGAATGATCTCATCAGCAACGATGGCATCCAGGTCTTCGTCAAAGATCTCTTTCTTAATATCAGCAAGTGACTTAAAACGGACAAAAGCCTTTTGCAGATCTTCCTTCGACAAATCATAGCCGAGATCCTGTAAACGCAGATTAAACGCATGACGTCCAGAATGCTTGCCCAAAACTAACTTATTCTTATTCAGGCCAATTGATTCAGGGGTCATAATCTCGTAAGTAGTTTTTTCCATCAACACGCCATGTTGATGAATCCCTGCCTCATGAGCAAACGCATTCGCTCCGACAATCGCCTTGTTTGGTTGAACAACAATCCCGGTAATCGTTGTCACTAAACGACTGGTAGCATAAATGTGCTCAGTCACCACATTGGTGGTATACGGCATGAGATCCTGACGGGTACGTAACCCCATCACTACCTCTTCCAACGCACAGTTACCGGCACGCTCACCAATGCCATTAATGGTGCATTCTACTTGCCCAGCTCCGGCACGCACAGCGGCCAAGGAATTTGCTACCGCTAGACCTAAATCGTTATGGCAATGAACGGAAATAACAGCCTTATCGATATTGGGGACATTATTCTTCAAGTAGGCAATAATATCAAAATACTCTTCGGGTATGGTATAGCCAACCGTATCGGGGATATTGACCGTTGTTGCCCCGGCATCAATCACCGCCTCAACAACCCGAGCCAAGAACGGGCGCTGGGTACGCACGGCATCTTCTGCTGAAAATTCAACATTAGGTGTATACCCGGCAGCTCGCTTCACAGCATGAACCGCAGCCTCCACTACCTCATCTTCGGTCATTTTCAATTTATACTTCATGTGGATTTCGCTGGTGGCGATAAAAGTATGGATACGCCCGCGATCACCTGCATATTTCAGTGCTTCCCACGCCCTATCAATATCCATATCACTCGCCCGGCACAACCCGGCTATCTGAGGTCCCTTGATCACTTGAGCAATCTTCTTGACTGCTTCAAAATCGCCATCGGAAGCAATAGGGAAACCAGCTTCAATGACATCAACGTTCATTTTTTCCAGTTGATAGGCAATGCGCAGTTTTTCATCGATAGTCATACTAGCACCGGGCGATTGCTCACCATCACGTAACGTTGTATCAAAAATAATTACTTTATTATTGTCAGCCATATAAACCTCCTGAAAAAACAGTCTGTAAATCACTTTTTGTAAATGTAACTACTCAGTACCTCTCAAGTTGGGCGCGTAATCCCCCATGGACGGGCTTGTTGCGTCCCTTGATATGGGGATTGCGTGCCCATCACGCTGAATAGTTACACTTTTTCTTCCCGCCGGCGGCGCAAATAAGCCATCAAAGCAAGCACCGGGCTAACCATGGTATAAGTCAGGAAAATCAAAAAAAACATCAATTCCGGTTGAGCTACTATCACAATGGTTAGCACTACTGCCAAAACAAGCATCCCAAATGGACGCTGCTTAAGTAACTCAGGATCTTTAAACGAATAATAGGAAACATTGCTGACCATAAGAACCGCAAGAACGTAAATTAAAACCAGCACGGAAACCATCCGAATAGTTCCGGCTCCACCCAAATAATAGAATAATAATACACAAGCAGCTACCATACTTGCAGCAGCGGGAATAGGCAGACCAATAAAATATTTCGAGTCAACGACTTCCACATGAACATTAAACCTCGCCAGACGCAATGCCCCACAAACAACATAGAGAAACGCCGCCAACCAACCAAACTTCCCAAAAGGCTGCAAAGCCCATGAATACATCAAAATAGCCGGTGCAACACCAAAAGCTACAAGATCCGCCAAGGAGTCGTATTCAATACCAAATTGACTGGTAGTGTTGGTCATTCGGGCAATTTTGCCATCCAAGGTATCAAACACAGCTGAAATAAGGATAAACCACGCAGCAACATCATAGCGCCCATCCATACTAGAAACTATGCCATAAAAACCGGCAAACAAACTGCCGGTTGTCACCAGATTCGGCAGGATATAAACTCCTTTTTTCAGGCTTTCCCGGCGCTGTTGCGCAGTTTTTCTCATACTAATCGACCCAATATGGTTTCACCGGCGACACATCGATCTCCCAAAGCAACCTGAGCAACAGTATCTTTTGACAAATAAACATCAAGGCGTGAACCAAAACGGATTAAGCCATAACGCTGCCCTCGTTCAACTAAGTCACCCAAAACAGGATAGGTAACAATGCGCCTGGCAATCAAACCGGCAATTTGAACCACCAGTAACTTTTTTCCACCAGCAATCTCTAAAACCATACCACCCTGCTCATTTTCGAGGCTCGCCTTATCCAATGCGGCATTAAAAAACTGCCCTTTGTTATAAAATTGGTCGACCACCTTACCTGAGCAGGGAGCTCGGTTAACATGAACATTAAAAACTGACATAAAAATGCTGATTTTCAATACTTCATCATTCAGGAAACGATCTTCTTTAACCAGATCGGCAAAAACCACCTTTCCATCCGCCGGAGAGATAATCAGATCATCCCCCTGAGGAACGGTGCGATCCGGATTACGGAAAAAATAAACCGTAAACAACGTCAAAGAGAGAAAAACAACCGTTACAACACTCCAGCTTAAAAGGGCAAAAATCAAGGTGATAAAAGCAAAAAACGCAATAAAGGGATAGCCTTCTACTGCAATGGGTTGATTCTTGTTTCGCATAAAGTTACACCTGTTCAGGATAAGAATAGATAGCTACCGTGGTGATTTAGTAATCACCACTGTAACCAATTTAAGCGTAAATACAATCAATACTTTGTTGGTATAGCATATAAACAGTGATTAAAGACGTTTATTTTAAAACGCAAAACCAACGCGACACAACAAACTACTCGGCACTTTTCCATGCCTTTGCGCCCCGACCCAAAACAATCGGACCAGAACGAACCAACTCTTTCAGCCCAAGCGGACGCAACAATTCTATACAAGCATCAAGTTTTTCCGGTGTACCGGTAACCTCTAACGAATAGGAACGCGCAGTCACATCCACCACCTGTGCCCGGAAGATATCGGCAATGCGCAACACTTCTGCTCGCGACTCTGCTTCAGCGGCAACCTTCACCATCAACATTTCCCGCTCAACAAAATTTTGGTCAGTAAAATCGATCACCTTAATAACATCTATCAGCTTATTTAACTGTTTGCTTACCTGCTCTAATATTCGGCTATCACCACTGGTAACAATGGTCATCCGTGAAATAGTTGGATCGATGGTCGGCGCAACGGACAGACTGTCGATATTAAAACCACGACCCGAAAACAAACCGGCAACACGGGGCAATACCCCAAATTCATTTTCAACCAATACTGATATTGTATGCTTCATGCATCAATCTCCTTAAAAGGGTGCAGATAACACAAGTAATATTCACACTATCACTGCAATACACACCCAGATAAACATTTAAGTCATACGCAAACGAACCGACACTCAACCGTTACGATGCAAGAACCATCTCGTTTAGCCCTGCGCCGGCAGGAACCATCGGCAGTACATTCTCTTCCCGTGCGACCTTAAACTCCATAATCACCGGGCCGGGGGTTGCCAGACCTTTTTTGATCATAGCTTCAACTTCTTCAGGTTTTGTTGCTCGCAAACCAGTTGCGCCATAAGCTTCAGCCAATTTAACAAAATCGATGGGAAGTTCCATACACGTTTGACTATATCGCTTATCAAAAAACAGTTGCTGCCACTGCCTGACCATGCCGAGGAAATTATTATTTAAAATAACAATCTTAACCGGCAATCGGTATTGAACCAATGTCGCCAACTCCTGCGAATTCATCTGGAAGGAGCCATCTCCTGAGATATCTATAACTTGACGCTCGGGAAATGCAACCTGCGCCCCTAATGCGGCAGGTAAACCATAACCCATGGTTCCCAGACCGCCTGAGGTGACAAAGGTTCGCGGCTGGATAAAATCAAAAAACTGTGCCGTCCACATCTGATGTTGACCAACTTCGGTGGCAATAATGGCATCATCTTCCGTCAACTCACGCAGTTTCTCGATAACATATTGCGGCTTAATTGTCGTCTTGGTTTGTTTGTACGCCATGGGATGCTGCTCTTTCCACTTCACAACCTGATCGCGCCATCCCTGGGTTGCTGCAACAGATTCTTTAACCGCATCTGCTTGTTGGCGTAACCCTTCATTTAAGCGCGGCAATACATCTTGCAACATGCCAACCAAAGGAAGATCGACACGGACATTCTTTTTTATCGAGGTGGGGTCTACATCTACATGGATAATTTTTGCATGGGGAGCAAAAGTGGCTATCTTGCCGGTAACCCGGTCATCAAAGCGTGCACCAAGGGCAATTAGTAAATCAGAATCTGTCACCGCCATGTTGGCATAAAAGGTACCGTGCATCCCCAGCATTCCAACAGACATGGGATGTGTTTGCGGAAAACTTGACATCCCCATTAAGGTTGTTGTCACCGGCGCCTGAATCATCTCGACAAATGCCAACAGCTCTTCGGATATATCAGATAACGTAGCACCACCACCGACATAAACAACGGGCTTACGCGCAGCAAGAATCATCTGTACCGCTTTACTTAACTGACGCGGATTAGCCGAAATGGTCGGTTTATAGCCACGCAGTTCAACGGTATCTGGATATTTGAATACGGCGCTATCCATCTGCACATCTTTTGGTAGATCAACCAGCACTGGTCCAGGACGACCGGTACGGGCAATATGAAAGGCCTGTTTCATAATTCGGGCTAAATCTTTTACATCACGTACCAGATAATTGTGTTTGGTGACCGGACGAGTAACACCGATCATATCCGCTTCTTGAAAGGCATCATTACCGATGAGCGGTGTTGGCACCTGACCACTGATAATCACCATAGGAATTGAATCCATATAGGCTGTTGCAATACCGGTAACGGTGTTGGTTGCGCCGGGACCACTGGTAGCAATGGCAACACCAACAGTACCGGTAACGCGGGCATAAGCATCTGCCGCATGCACCGCTGCCTGTTCATGTCGATTAAGAATGTGGTTAATCGGTGAATCCATCAAATCATCATAGATATTGATAACCGTGCCACCTGGATAACCAAACACGGTGTCAACCCCTTCTAAACGCAGGCATTCAAGTAAAATTTGAGATCCTGTTTTTTTCACGTTGTACCCTCCTCCTCCTCCAATACTAAAACCAGATTATTACATTACAATAACAATTAATTATTTCTTCAGTTGTTCTATATCACGCACCGCACCACGTGCTGCACTGGTTGTGGTTGCTGCGTACGCCTGCAATGCCTGACTTACCCGACGTTGCCGCGATTGCGGTTGCCATGCTTTATCCCCTTGATTAAGCATCTGCTCCCGACGCTTGGCAAGGATGTCATCACTTACATCAACACGTAGTACACGGTTGGGAATATCGATTTCAATTCTGTCGTCATTTTCTACCAGAGCCATGGGACCACCCTGGGCAGCTTCAGGAGATACGTGACCAATAGACAGCCCCGAAGTACCGCCGGAGAAACGTCCGTCGGTTATTAAAGCACAGCTTTTACCCAAACCTTTTGATTTCAAATAACTGGTTGGATAAAGCATCTCCTGCATACCGGGACCGCCTTTAGGTCCTTCATAGCGGATGATGACCACATCACCAGGCTTAACTTGATCGCCAAGAATACCTTCAATAGCGTCCTCTTGACTCTCAAAAATACGTGCAGGTCCGGTGAATTTCCACACCGACTCATCCACACCGGCAGTTTTGACTATAGATCCTTCCGGAGCCAAGTTGCCGTATAATACGGCTAATCCACCATCTTGGCTATAGGCATATTTTTGCTCACGGATACAACCTTGTTGTCGATCCAGATCGAGATCATCCCAAAGTGTTTCGTGCGCGAACGCCTCCAGACACGTTTTGCGCCCCGGGGCGGCCAAATAACGCCGACGTACCACAGCATCATCGGACTGAACTATATCCCAGCGATCAATCGCTTCCCCCAAAGAAGCACTGTGTACCGTCGGCACATCACGCTGAATCAAACCAGCTCGATCAAGCTCGGCAAGGATAGCATAGATGCCACCGGCACGATGGACATCCTCCATGTGGTAATATTGAACTGCCGGAGCAACCTTACACAGATTGGGCGTAGTCAACGAAAGACGATTGATATCTTCCATGGTAAAATCGACACCGGCTTCACGCGCAACAGCGAGCAAATGTAAAACGGTATTGGTCGAGCCACCCATGGCAATATCAAGACGCATGGCATTTTCAAATGCTGCCTTGGTCGCAATAGATTGCGGCAATACGCTGGCATCATCATCCTCATAGCAGCGTTTAACTAAATCGACAATACGCTGCCCCGCTTCAACAAACAGCTCTTTACGATAAGCATGAGTTGCCAACAAGCTACCATTACCCGGCAAACTCATCCCAAGCGCCTCGGTTAAACAATTCATCGAATTGGCGGTAAACATACCGGAACAGGATCCACATGTTGGGCACGACTTATCTTCGTATACCTGAACAATATCATCAGCCATGGTCGGGTCTGCGGCAGCAACCATAGCATCAACCAAATCGAGAGCAACCTCCTTATCGCCAATATGTGCATGCCCCGCTTCCATTGGTCCACCGGTGACAAAAATTGTCGGGATATTCAAACGCATGGAGGCCATCAACATACCGGGGGTAACTTTATCGCAATTTGAGATGCACACCAGAGCATCGACACAATGTGCATTGGCCATATATTCAACAGTATCGGCAATCAGTTCACGCGATGGCAAACTATACAACATGCCATTGTGACCCATGGCAATACCATCACAAATAGCCATGGTATTAAACTCTTTGGCGATACCACCATTGGCTTGAATCTCACTGACGACAAGTTGACCAAGATCTTTAAGATGAACATGACCCGGAACAAACTGAGTAAACGAGTTAACCACGGCAATAATTGGCTTACCAAAATCGGCATTTTTAACCCCTGTAGCTTGCCACAGGGCACGGGCACCGGCCATATTTCGACCTTGAACAGATTGCGCTGAACGATAATTTGACATATTTACACCATTTAGATTAAAGATTTACCTGATTAGTATCAATTTTCCGCTATTTGATTTTTAAGCTGCGAAGGGCTGGTTCGCAGCTCCAAGCATTCGCGCTCTGGAGAGCGACTCCTACATTATCAATTATCAATTCAGCATCCCATCACGCTGAATAGTTGCAGCTAAGTGCCGCGACAATAAAACAATTTTACCGCCATCAAACACAGGTAAATGGACAAAAAGGGTTTGAGAAGATCTCAAACCCTTTTAATTCTACCTATAAAAGACTGTAAGCTACGATACACTGATGAGCTGATTCATTTCATCTTTACTTGACAACTTAAGCTTTTGAATCTTTTTTCGCTGTAATTCCTGTTCAGACGTCAAAAATGAACACTGATCCAAGCGCTGTAACTGCTGTTCCAGTAACTGATGTTCCTCATATAACCGACGAAAGCGAGGATCATTTTCACAAAGGCCACACATCTCATCTTGACTTACACTCATTGAATTCCTCCTAAAAAAGGGTCGCGAAGCATTTTATTCATCTGACAATAGATTAGACCAAAGGTTTAACCATTGTCAACAACCTGAACAAACCATAGTGGAGTTTATTTGCACAATCAACATGCCAGTTTCTGTAGTTCTGCGTCTGACAAACGAACATAAACAGGCCGTATTGCAAAAGAATTAACCACAGCAACATCATTACCCATAGCAACAGCAAGGAGACCGGCGGCACTGGCACGTGGCACATGGTTAACAGAGTTTGCCAACAAAGAATGCTGTGGTAATAATTCCCTGATAAGGTCTTGATACAATGTTACCCCATTACCGACAAAAAATGTCCTAGTGGTAACTTGCTCCAACAATAAACGCGGCGCAATTACCTGTTCGTGACCTTGCAGAACCGGAACACTACCATGCCACATATAGTTAGCAGCGTAAACCTCTTTCTTGCGTGCATCGATAAGGCTCAGTACGGGAAGATCTGAAGGTCCATTGGCAAAGGCAATGGTCTGCAATGATGATACAGCATATATAGGCAACGACAGAACCTGCGCCAACCCCTGAACCGTTGCGATGCCGACACGCAATCCAGTAAACGAGCCCGGCCCAACCACCACGGACAGCGCATCAATATCGGCAAAAGACACTCCAGTTTCTTCTAGCAAGAGATGAACATATCTCATCAGATAGTCAGAATGACTAGATTGTTTCACCTGAAGTAGGATTTCTGCTAGCACCGTTGATCCAGAAACCAGAGCAACACTACCTGCCGGTGTAGAGCTATCGAAACAAAGAATTAATGGCTCCATTGAATCACTCACAGAAAAATACGCATAATATCGTTATAAAAAGCCAGCATCATCAGCAACAACAATAAGCCCATACCAATCTGTTGCAATACTTCGCGTGAACGCAGCGACAAAGGCTTACGCCATATCAATTCAATAAAATTGAAAAACAGATGCCCCCCATCGAGAACCGGAATTGGCAGCAAATTCAATATACCCAATTGAATACTCAAAAATGATAACACTGTCAATATAGTACTAATATCGGTTTGCACTGCTTGACCGGCAATTTGCATCACCATGATTGGACCGCCAATATTATTGGCCGACACGTGACCGGAAACCATCTTACGCAAAAAAGTCAAAGTGAGATCAACCAGCTCCACCGTCCGACGGACGCCAATCTTAATCGCCCCGATAACAGAGTATTTTTTCAGTTCATACGATTGCAACGGGGAGATGCCTACCAGCCACATCTGCTTGGCAGTGTTTAGTTGCGGCGCTATGGCGATGGACAACAGGTCACCGTCACGCATAACTTCAAATTGTGTCTTTTCCCCTTCTAGTTGTTGAATTACCTCATGCAGCTCGTACCATGACGATATTTGGATGGAACCAATTTGAAGAATGTGATCCCCTTTTTGCAAACCGGCAATTTTAGCAGGCATCTTGGGACTTAAAGTTCCAACCACAGCAGCTTGATATGGCAACACACCAAGAGACTGCAGACCTTCCAAGCTACCGTTATCGGCCGGGATCGTGAGATTAACCGGAGTACCATCACGATCAATCGTCATGTGTAATTTGGAACCAACGTTGGGTATCAGAACCTTATCAGTTCCTGTCCAGGTGGTAACGGCATTACCGTTAACTAACTGAATGCAATCCCCCACCATAAATCCGACTTTAGCCGCATCTGAATCTTCAATGACATAACCGACACAAGGCGATTCATCCAGATAAGCCGGAACGTTCACACCTACCATGTAAGCAATAGGAAGCAATAGCAAAGGCAACAACAGGTTCATGATCGGACCGGCCGCTACAATTGCCATTCGACGTGGTAGTGATTTTAGGGCAAACGAGTACTTCTTATCCTGCTCAGACAGCTCAACATTCTCTTCAGCAACACCCTCACCAAGCATCTGGACATAGCCACCCAATGGGATACAGCTAATCAGATATTCTGTTTCACCCCATTTATACGCGAATAATTGCGGACCGAATCCTAAAGAAAACTTTAGCACCCTAACTCCGACCAGCTTTGCCACACAAAAATGACCCAACTCGTGAATAAACACCAAGACACCTAACATTAGAATGCCCGATATAATTGTAACCATAATGCCTCCTCAGGCTATCTACGTTAATTTATTTATTTGCTGTCGCGCCATATCACGCGCCTGTGCATCAACGAACAGTACATCCTCAATCTGAGAAATATCCTGGCGCGGATAACGATTCAAAATCTCTTTAATAATAACCGGAATATCCACAAAACTAATATGTCGCTGCAAAAAACTTTCAACAGCAATTTCATTGGCAGCATTCAAAACAACAGGTGCCGATCCACCACATGCTAATGCCTGATATGCCAAGTTCAGGCAAGAAAACACCTCGACATCGGGACGTGAAAAGGATAGTTCTGCCATAGAACACAAATCGAGCGCCGGTAGGTTGATGGGTAGCCGTTCAGGCCAGGATAATGCGTAAGCAATGGGGGTTTTCATATCGGAAACCCCCAGTTGCGCTACCACAGAACCATCGACATACTCCACCATGGAATGGACAATACTCTGTGGATGAATATGGACATCTATACAATCCGCACTAATATCAAACAACCACCGTGCCTCAATCACCTCTAACCCCTTATTCATCATGGTGGCTGAGTCGATAGAGATTTTACGCCCCATTGTCCAATTGGGGTGCGCCAAGGCTTGTTCCATAGTGACATTGGCTAACTGATCGGGGGTGTTATTGCGAAAAGGCCCCCCCGATGCTGTCAAAATCAATTTACGCACATCTTGATAACGATGTCCGGCCAAAGCCTGATAAATAGCCGAATGCTCACTATCTACAGGCAGCAATTTGACATTGTTGCGTGCCACGGCTTCCATCACCAGAGCACCGGCCATCACTAGGGTTTCTTTGTTGGCCAAGGCGATATCTTTACCGGCATTGATCGCCGCAAGGGTCGGCACTAATCCCGCCGCACCAACAATAGCAGAAACCACCATCGATGCCTCGGAATGTACCGCACAGCACGTAGCCCCTTCTATACCAGAGCGAATCTCGACATCTATCCCGTTCAACATCTGCCTCAAACGTGGTACATCCGCCGGCAGTGCTACCGAAACAAGCTGTGGTCGAAAACATTTAACTTGCTTGGCAAGCAAATCTAAATTTGTACCGGCACAGAGTGCTGCCACACGATAGCGCTGCGGAAACTCGGCAACAATATCCAAAGTACTAACGCCAATGGAGCCGGTAGAACCCAGAACACTCAAAACCTTCATTAGTGGAACGTCCCGGAGGTAAAATAAAGATAGGCGTAAACGGCGGGAAAGGAGAACAACAAACTGTCAATTCTATCAAGCATGCCACCATGGCCGGGGAAAATCGTCCCGGAATCCTTGATGTTTGCATAACGTTTAACCATCGACTCGAAAAGATCCCCTATTTGACCAATGACAGCGGTAAGGATTCCGATGAACAAACAATCGAACCAGCTTGTCTGTGGCAACAACCACAGGTGGGCAGCTACGGCAGCCAAAACACAACCAAGCCCCCCCCCCAAAGCACCTTCAATGCTCTTTTTAGGGCTAATAGCCGGATAAAGGCGATGACGACCAAAAGCTGTACCGATAAAATAGGCACACGAATCACACAGCATAGTCATTATTAACACCAACAGCACCCAACGCCGCCCATCGGGCATTGAATGGAGTAAAATCATATGACTCAATAATAGCGGAACATACAACCAGGCCATGGCAACCAGACCCAGCTCAGAGACAACCGTATTCAGATCATGATAGCGGTACAAAAAATAGATCGCAAAACCCATAAACAGCAGTGCCCAAACAGGAACAACCAACTTGGGCACATATGCGCCAACAAGGAGTATTGGAATCCCTGCACCAATGGCAAAATATTTTACCTTTGAGCGCTGTGATGACAAAACCATCGAATAAAATTCCCATAGTGCTACAACGGTTACCGCACAAACAACAGCGGCAAACCATGGTGTCGGCACAGCTAAGGTAAAAAACAGCACCAGCGGAAGAGCTATAAAGGCAGTAATAATTCGTTGTTTAATGGGAACTCTCCTCTATGGAATCATCGTGACTACATGATGCAGACGATTTAACACAACCAAAACGTCGACACCGTCCTGAATAATCTGCTAACGCCAGTTGCAACTGTGATTCATCGAACTCCGGCCAAAAACAGGAACAAAAATACAGCTCAGTATAGGCCAACTGCCATAAAAGAAAATTGCTGATCCGCATCTCACCACTGGTACGGATCAACAAATCTGGATCAGGCAGAGATGCCGTGTCAAGGTACGCAGAGAATTGTTCCTCGCTAAGTGCAGCCGCATCAACAGTACCAGACTCAACATCGCTCAGCAATCGCTTCATCCCACGCAGAACTTCATTGCGTGAGCCATAGGAAAGCGCCAGGGTCAACGTCATTCCATCGCTTTGTGCGGTTGTCTGAGTTAATTGTTGCAACGAATCAACGATATTTTTGGGCAACTTGGATAGATCTCCGATCACCTGTAAGCGAACACCATGTTCTTGCAGGGTAGCCATTTCAGTGCTGAGATAATGACCAAGCAACGCCATCAGCGCTCGAACCTCAGCTTCTGGTCTGCGCCAATTTTCGGAACTAAAGGCGTACAGGGTCAGATAGCGAATCCCAAGTGTTGCGCACCGTTGCACAATGGCACGAACATTCTCCACCCCTTGCCGGTGTCCGGCAATACGCGGCAAACCTTTAGACTGCGCCCAACGACCATTGCCATCCATAATTATGGCTAAATGTTCAGGTAATATCATCCTAATCATTCCTCATCGTCAAAAACAAAACAAACACAGAGTTTAAGTGTCCGAGAAGATAAAGTATACAAAAAAGGGGATCCTCACCGGATCCCCTCTAAAATTTGTACACCAAAGACAACCTGCTAAACTTCCATCAATTCTTTCTCTTTATCGGAAACAATAGTATCACTCTTTTTCACATACTTATCGGTCAGCTCCTGACAACTCTTTTCACCGCGCTTAAGATCATCTTCAGTGATATCTTTATCTTTTTCGAGCTTTTTTAGCGTTTCATTGACATCACGTCGGGCACTGCGGATGCTTATTTTCGCATCCTCACACTTCCCCTTAATCAGCTTAACCATCTCCTTACGGCGATCTTCGGTTAACGCCGGAATGTTAATTCTGATAATTTCCCCATCGGAGGATGGAGTCAAACCCAAATCTGATTTATAGACAGCTTTTTCAATTTCAGGTAACAGATTTTTTTCCCACGGCTGGATAGTAATCAAACGCGCTTCGGGCACAGCCAACGTTGCCACCTGCGATAATGGGCTGGGAGTGCCATAATAATCGACACGAACATCATCAAGTAAAGACACGGAAGCACGACCGGTTCGCACTTTACGTAGTTCACGTTTAAGTGCTTCTATCGCCTTATCCATCAACAGTTTTGCATCGTCCAGTGCAATCTGAATCATAACTTCAATCTCCTTTAATGATCGTGCCAATCGATTCACCCATAACAACCTTGATGATATTTCCAGGGTGGGTCAAGTTAAAAACCAGAATAGGCAGGTTATTATCCATACATAACGAGGTTGCCGTGGCATCCATTACCTGCAACCCTTTTTGCAACACATCGAGATAAGACAATGAATCAAACTTAGCTGCCATCGATTCCATGGCAGGATCAGCGTTATAGACACCATCCACCTTGGTTGCCTTGAGGATAACCTCAGCACCGACCTCCATAGCCCGCAAACTCGCAGCGGTATCAGTGGTAAAATATGGATTACCCGTACCGGCAGCAAAAATGACTACACGCCCCTTTTCCAAGTGACGTACCGCACGGCGGCGGATATATGGTTCGGCGATTTCACGCATCTCAATCGCAGATTGAACTCTGGTTCTCACTCCAATATTTTCCAAAGCATCCTGTAGAGCAAGACTATTCATTACCGTTGCCAGCATACCCATATAATCGGCGCTAGCGCGATCCATTCCAGCAGCAGATGCTGCCAACCCACGGAAAATATTACCACCACCGATCACCAATGAAACCTGAATACCTAAATCGACAACTTCACTAATCTCACCAGCAATAGTAGAAATAATCTCAGGATCAATGCCGTAGCCATTTTCTCCGGCTAACGCCTCTCCACTGAGTTTAAGTAATATTTTATTATACGCAGGTTTAGCAACACTCATAATCAACCAACTCTCTGTATGTATAAATTATTTAGTAAGTGAAGCAACCTCTGCAGCAAAATCGTCCGAACGCTTTTCGATACCCTCACCCAACAGATAACGATTATAACCTGTCAAAGTTACTTCCGCACCAATTTCTTTACTTAACGTAGCCAAAACTTTATTGATTTTTTGATCAGGATCGACAACAAAAGCCTGTTCCATTAAGCAAATTTCACCGAAAAACTTATTGATCTGACCGATGATGATTTTTTCGACGATATTCTCCGGCTTGCCACTTTCCAGAGCCTTAACACGCATGATATCTTTCTCTTTTTCAACGACATCAGCGGGTACTTCATCACGGCATAAATACTGTGGAGCCGCAGCAGCTACGTGCATCGCAATTTGACGAGCCATTGCAGCAACCGCATCACTTGGCTTCTCAGTAGATAGCTCAACAATAACCCCGATCTTACCACCGCCATGGACATATGATGCAACAATACCGCTATCGACATTGCGACGCGCAAAACGTCGAATATTGATATTTTCCCCAATGGTGGAAATCTGATGGGTCAATTCTTCGGCAACAGTTCTCCCCGTCCCGGGAAATGCTATTTGTTGCAATGCGTCCATATCTGCCGGTGCAGCGTCAGCAATTACCTGAGCAATGCCGGCAGAAAATGCACAAAACTCAGCATTTTTGGCAACGAAATCGGTCTCGGCATTAACCTCAACAATCACGCCAACATTATCGGAACCTGCTGCGGAAATAGCACCTTCAGCCGCAACACGACCTGACTTTTTAGCTGCGGCCGACAGTCCTTTTTTGCGCAAGAAATCAACACCAGCATCAACATCACCATCAGTTTCGGTCAATGCTTTTTTACAATCCATCATTCCAGCGCCGGTTTTACCACGTAGCTCTTTGACCATTGAAGCCGTAATCTTTGCCATTGTTCTTATATCTCCTCAACTGCTCCCTCAAAGGGATAGGTAATTATAAATTTTGCCACTTAGCCTATAGCTCAGTAACCCCTGTAGATGCGAAAAAAGCGACCAGCAAGCCGGTCGCTTTTAGCCTACAATTAAATTCTATACTTAAGCTTCCGAAGTTGCTGCATTCTCCTCAGGTGCTGCTGCTTTCACTTCAGGTGTAGCTTTTACCTCAGGTGCTGCTGCTTTCACTTCAGGTGTAGCTTTTACCTCAGGTGCTGCTGCTTTATCGTTATCAGCGCCTTCATTATCTGCACAGGCTGCTGCTTCACGTGCTTGAGTACCCTCAATACTGGCTTCTGCCATACTGGCGACAAACAAACGAATAGCACGTATCGCATCATCGTTACCAGGGATGATATGATCAATATCATCTGGATTACAGTTGGTATCAACAACGGCTACAACAGGAATGCCCAATTTTTTTGCTTCGCAAACAGCAATCGTTTCCTTCTTGGGATCTATAACAAACATAGCACCGGGAAGTTTCGTCATCCCCTTGATACCACCGAGGTTCCTTTCAAGTTTGATTCTTTCGCGTTCTAACTGCAAACACTCTTTTTTGGTCAGCAGCTCAAACGTACCATCTTCACCCATCGCTTCAATTTTCTTGAGGCGATTAATACTACCCTTGATGGTGGCGAAGTTGGTCAACATACCACCCAACCAACGATTATTTACAAAATATTGACCGGCACGCAAAGCCTCTTCGCTAATGGAATCCTGCGCTTGTTTTTTGGTACCAACAAACAAAATACTATCACCATTTTCAGTCACGCTCTTAATAAATTTACAAGCAGAACGGAAGTAACGTACCGTCTTCTGCAGATCGATGATGTAAATCCCGTTGCGAGCGCCAAAAATGTATGGCTTCATTTTTGGATTCCAGCGCTTGGTCTGATGACCGAAGTGTACGCCAGCTTCAAGCAGTTGTTTCATGGTAATTTTAGGCATGATTCTTTTCCTCTCAATCGTGGTTAAACCTCCGCCCCCAGTATTTTATGCTATACCGTCGTAATCCACCCTGCGTGGACACCACACTGCGGCACATGGGAGCGTGCGTCATTTTTAACATATCGGGCTTAAGTAACATAGCCATCCGCGAGTTCGCAAGAAAAAAAACACAAGGATCAGTTTACATTTACCTACGTTTTATACTAACATCCTGTCGCTATGTCAGCTTCTCGAATCCAAACATATATTGTCCGCGAAGTGACGGTTCCTTTTTTACTCGGAATCGTACTATTCACCTTTGTGTTATTATTGAGTCGATTACTCAAGCTAATTGAACTCATAGTGGATAAGGGCGTCCCAGTCGGCGAAATTTTTGCCGTCTTTGCAACTTTAATGCCCTCATTTTTCGTTATCACGGTGCCACTATCGTTCCTTTTAGGTACGATAATCGCTTTTGGTCGTTTATCTGCGGACAGCGAAATAGTCGCCATGAAAGCCGCAGGATTCAGCATGTACCGTCTGGCGCAACCGGTTATTATTCTAGCGATTTTTGTCTGCTTATTCACCGCAGCACTTACCCTTTACGCTGAACCATACGGACGTGCCAATCTGCGCCAACGACTTATCGACATGGCTTACAGCAAAGCAGCGCTGGCCATCCAACCACAAATTTTCAATGAAGAGATCGACGGACTGGTGCTATACGCAAACAAGGTCGAGTCGGAAACGGGTCATTTACAAGGGGTCTTCATCTCCGACAATCGTGTGGGACAAACTCCGGCAGTAATTACCGCACACCAAGGTAAAATCTATTCTGATCGCACCAATGGAAAGATTTTGATGCATCTGCAGCAAGGCTCCATCCATAGATTGCAACAGCGCTCAGAAACTGGGGTGTACCAGGTGGTTCATTTCAACAGCTATGACATCAACCTCTCCTTTAACAACCACGGGCAGCAAGGCTCTGGCAAAGCGCTTAAAAGCAAGGAGATGAGTACCACGGAACTACTTAAACAAATCGACATTACCAAAGAGGATAAACAGCTCGAGTATATGGTAGAATTAAACGAGCGCCTCATTCTGCCACTATCACCACTAATATTTGCTTTGGTTGCAATCCCGTTAGGAATCCGTTCCCACCGCTCGAATCGTGGTGGTGGTTTTGCCGTCGCTCTAGTGGTCTTTTTACTCTACTATCTACTACTATCCATCAGTAAAACCATGGTGATCGAGAATGGTTGGTCACTACTGGTCAGCATGTGGGGACCAATAGCTCTATTCTTTACCCTTAGCCTCGCCCTGCTCCATTGTACAGCCAGGGAACGACCCGTCCCCGGTAGCCAACTCTTCATACATAGCATCAACTTTATAACGCACCGCTTCCCCGGAAAACGATAATTTACGTGACTATCATCAATCGTTATCTACTTACTGCATTTATCCGCATCACCAGCTTATCTCTGAGCGCCTTTGTGGGAATTTATCTATTGGTCGATTTCTTTGAAAAGGTTGATGATTTCCTTGAACATCAAGCAGAGACCTCACTATACCTTAGCTATTTTGCCTACAAAACACCCCTGATCATCTCTCAGGTATTGCCCCTGACCATTTTAATGGGAATATTCCTGACCTTGGGAGGGCTAAGCAAAAACAATGAACTAACCGCCATGAGAGCGGGCGGGATTGGTCTATACAAAATCATCACACCATTACTGCTAATGGCGACACTGTTATCTGGGATCAATTTTGCCCTCAACGAATATATCGTACCAGCCGGAACCCGTACTGCAAATCACATCTTACGCACCGAGGTTAAAGGCAAGGTTGCCACACTGACCAAAAGAGATAATCTGTGGTTTCGAGACAGTGACGCCATTTATCATATTGATTTAGTCATACCGGAGTCGAATCAACTACGTGGAGTAACCATGTATCAATTTGATCAACAACTCCAAATGGAAACACGCATAGAAGCGCCCAACGTCGCATTTCAAAATCACCATTGGCTAGCCACAACAGCAACGGTACGCCGTTTTTCCACCACAACCAGCCAGCTCATAACAGAAAAAAACAGCAATAACTTCCAACTGCCCCTCAACAAAAAACCCGGGGATTTTGGTAGCGTAACCGGCAAAAATGATGAGCTTAATTTCGCCCAGTTGCGCCATTTAAGTAGGCGCATGCAGCAGGAAGGATTGGACGTAACCCGCTACCGTGTTGATATGTATTCACGGCTAGCCACGCCATTCGCCTGCATCATTATGGCCTTCGTCGCCATACCGTTTGCCCTGCAAAAAAATCGCAATATAAATCTAGCTCTGGGGATATCAATAAGTGTTTTAATCGGCGTGGCGTTTTTCATCACCCAATCCACCCTTATTGCCCTCGGCTATTCTGCAATACTGCCACCCCTCGTCGCAGCATGGTCGGCCAACATCATTTTTCTCCTGTTTGGCTCCTTTCTCATCCTTTCGACGCGAGATTAAAATTGCGTAGCCCGAAAATCCTTTACCTGCAATTGCAATGTTTCCCGATCACGCCAACAATTCAGCGACAAGTTAAACAATATATCGATGGATCCATTTAGCGAACCAAGGCGCTCAGCCAAACCAAAGGCGATACAAGGATGACTATAACCATCCTGTTGCACAGTAAAACGAATATGTTTTTCACCAACGATGGACGGGTTTTGCACGCGAACATTGCTACACATCAATAGAGGTTCAGGGTTACCGGCACCAAAAGGGGCAAGGGTCTGCATTTCATCGTAAAGATTACGATCCAAATCTTGCAGTAAAATTTCGGCATCGAAACAACGTACAGGCAACAGATCATTATCGGCAAGAGACTGCTGGGCATACTGTTCAAACGCCTCTGCAAATTCGTCAACGTCTACCTGTTGCACCGATAACCCGGCGGCATATTCATGCCCGCCAAAACCCATTAAATGCCTGGAGCACTGCTGAAAGGCATTAAACAAATGGAAACCGCTAATCGACCGGGCAGAGCCTTTGCCAACACCATCTTCCAGCGCAATAAGTACCGTTGGCCGATGAAACCGATCGACCACACGGCTGGCAACAATACCAATCACCCCGGAGTGCCAGCGCTCATCGGCTAAAACAATGGTTCGTTGACCATCAGACAATTCACCATCAACCCGCTCCAGCACTTGTTCAAGCACCTGTCGCTCTATTGCTTGCCGCTGACTATTAAAAGCATGAAGCTGCTGTGCCAAAGCATCGGCCTGTGCCTGTTGATCGCTCAAAAGCAATTGTACGCCAAGGGATGCATCGTCCAGCCGACCAGCGGCATTCAACCGGGGTGCCAATTTAAAACCAACCACCCCAGCACTCATCTGCCTGACATCTGCCACTCGTTTCAATGCGTTAATGCCAAAACGCTCTCCCCGTTCTAGTAAGCGCAATCCGGTTTGTACCAAAACTCGATTTACCCCGTGCAATGGCACCAGATCGGCAATGGTACCCATAGCGACTAAATCAAGCAAATAACGAATATCAGGTTCAGGGGTCGATAGCTGCCCCACCTCACGCAGCCGACTGCGCAGCGCAATAATTAACATAAAGGCAACACCAACACCCGATAGTTTTTTATCCGGATAGTTACAATGACTCTGCCAAGGATCGATACACGCCAACGCCTGCGGCAAAGTAGCTAACGGTTGATGATGATCGGTAATAATCAGATCTAAACCAAGTTCAGCCGCCAATGATGCTTCTTCCAAGGCGGAGATACCGCAATCTACCGATAGCAGCAACTTGACACCATTGCTGGCGCAGGTGCGAATAGCGCTGTCCGACAATCCATAACCATCACGCATACGCAGTGGAATATAATATTCTACCACGGCGCCAAACTGACGTAACCCATCACACAACATGGCGGTACCGGTAATGCCATCTACATCGTAATCGCCATGAATGGCAATTTTTTCACCGCTACCAATAGCCTCAACGAGTCGTGATACTGCAGCATCCATCCCCGCCAATAAAAATGGATCTGGCAAGCTGGACAATGTTCCAGTCAATAAATTGTGAGCCTCGGCAACAGTGGTAACACCACGCAGCAACAACAAACGACACACCAAAGGGGAGATCTTCAAGCTGGCACACCAGCCCGCTTCATCTACTTCTTCTGCGATGATTCGTTCAGTCCAAAGACGCTTGATTATAGGCTGCATAGTTTGACTCCGCTACAAACGAAATAAGGCCGGATAACCGGCCTTATTGCAATCATTTTATCACTGATAAACATTGAGCTACTGATTAGATCACGACCCGACAACCACTTTATGCCTGCGTTCTTCCCACGCAACAAGGAACGGGCTGGCAACAAAAACAGATGAATAGGTTCCCACCATAACACCAATGAGCAAAGCAAAGGCAAAGTTATGGATCACCCCACCACCAAAAATAAACAGCGCCGAAACCACCAACAATGTTGTCCCAGAAGTCAAGACCGTGCGCGACAGGGTTTCATTGATACTGCGATTCACCGTATATGAAAAACCATTTTCGATGTACTTGCCCTTGTTTTCGCGGATGCGGTCATAAACGATGATGGTATCGTTCAACGAGTAACCGACAATAGCCAAAAAGGCAGCGATAATCGGTAGATCGATCTCTTTACCAAACAACGAAAACGCACCAAATGTTAGCAATACATCATGCACCAAGGCGACAATGGCACCAATAGCAAAGCGGAATTCAAACCGCCAAGTAACATACGCCAAAATACCAATCATGGCATACAGAATCGCCATCAATCCCTGTTTTCTGAGATCTTGACCTACTTGCGGACCAACCATCTCAATGCGACGCATATCGACATTTGCTTCACTATAATGACCATAGAGCGCTTGTAAAATTTTCCCGCGCAAACCCACTGTGTTTGCTTCAGTTTCTTGAGTTCGGATCAAAAATTCGTTCGGCTCATCACCAAACTGCTGCACTGTCGCTGCGCTCAATGGCGCAGGAATCAACACCTTTTTAATCTGCTCAGCACTAGTGTTTTCTGTAAAACGAAGCTGAACCAAGGTTCCACCGGCAAAATCAACACCATAATTGGGTCCCCCTTTGACCAGAAGAGAAACTATCCCCACCAGAATCAGCACAATAGATAGAGCAAACGCGATATTGCGTTTACCGATAAAATCTATATTGACATCAGGTTTAATAAGCTCCATCAGAATCTCCTATATACTCAACTTTTTGACCCGACGGCCATCAAGAAATAGATCAAAAATCAACCGCGAGACAAAAATTGCGGTAAACATAGACGCCAAGATGCCCACCGTCAAGGTTACAGCAAAGCCCTTAACCGGTCCGGTACCGAACTGGAACAACACCATTGCTGCAATCAATGTGGTGATATTAGCATCAATGATAGTGACAAATGCTTTAGCAAAACCGGAATCTATAGCAATTCGCGCCGATTTCCCGTGACGCAATTCTTCACGAATACGCTCGAAAATCAACACGTTAGCGTCAACGGCCATACCAACAGTCAAGACAATCCCCGCCAAACCTGGCAAGGTCAGGGTAGCCTTGAACATCGACAACATGGCCATGATAAAGAAGATATTCAGCGTTAAAGCGATGTTAGCAACGAGGCCGGCACCACGATAATAGATCAGCATCATCAAAACAACTAATACAGCACCGATCAACACCGAGTTAATCCCTTTAGCAATGGAATCATGACCTAAAGAGGGGCCAACGGTGCGGTCTTCAAGAATCTTAACCGGTGCGGGCAACGAACCGGCCCGCAAGATAATCGCCAAGTCCGTTGCTTCCTGTTCGGTAAAGTAACCACTGATCTGAGCACTACCACCGGAGATGCGCTCACGAATATTTGGGGCAGAATAAACCGTATCATCTAAAACAATGGCCATCCGCTTACCCACATTGGCCGCAGTTATCTGATCAAAGCGCTGGGCACCAACGGCATTAAAATCGATAGCAACATAGGGCTCGTTAAAACGGGTATCGATACGCACCCTTGCATCGGCTAACAGATCACCGGTCAACGCGGTTTTTTTGAATACCACCAGTGGGATCTCGGTAGCAACTTGCGTACGCGGATCGACACGGCGTTCAAACAACAACTTTGTTCCATGGGGTAGAATACCTTTGAGCGCCTGCTGCGGATCAGCCGTTTCAACCACCATATTAAATTCAAGACGAGCAGTCTTACCCAACAGGTCGATGGCTCGTTGCGGATTTTTAACTCCGGGCAGTTGAATCAAGATACGATTACCAGACTGGCGCTGCAATACCGGCTCGCTAACACCAAACTGATCAACCCGATTGCGCATGGTCTCCAGTGCCTGACGTACGGCGTAGTCTTTGATATTATCAATTTCTCTGTCGCTAAAACGGTAGTTCTTTTGTATATAACCACCGTTTGCGCTTAAAGTCATCGGTTCAAGAGAAGAGAATTTTTCCTGAATCAAGGCATCCACTTCGGCTCCGGCGTTATTATCATACACTGTAATCGCCATGCGCTCGCCATCAAGTCGCTCAATCCGCTTGAAGATCACATCCTCATCACGAAGCAACGATTCCATCTGATCGACAACGCTATCCAGACGACTTTCAACCGCCTTATCGACTTCGACCCCCAGAACAAGGTGCATTCCTCCCTGAAGATCCAGTCCAAGATGGATGGGATCAAAGGCATTCTGCCACCAGTTCGGCAGACTGTCTTTTATAAACGTCGGCGACAATGACATCACCGACATAATCAGACAAAAAAGAACCAGCAATCCACGCATTTTGATGCTGTTCGACATACCGATATCTACTCCTTTTGTGACCCTACTTAAACAGAAATGGAAACGCTCAGCCAAGAAAAAAAAAGGGCTGAGCATTCACAATAATCAACAATTATGCTTCTTCGTTGACGGATGTTACTGAGCCACGACTGAGCTTAACCTTTACGCCCTTATCGATCTCAACGTTAACAATACTGTCATGTATCGTAGTAATGCGGCCATGTAGACCTCCAGCTGTAACTATTTGATCACCAACCTTCAAGGCATCGAGCAATTGACGATGTTGTTTAGCGCGTTTTTGTTGGGGACGAATGAGTAGAAAATAAAAAATTGCAAACATCAACACTAGCATGATGATACCTTCGTACCCTTGTTTGCCACCCTCTGCGACCTGACCAGCCATTGCGTAAGCTTCTGAAACCATTAGATTCCTCCTGATAGATAATGTGTCAATACGACATCGAATAAACTGATACTAAACCAACCAACATCTTATAGCGCGTTGCGAGCTAACTTTCAAGCTCAACACTACTTTGTCTTCGTCGATAGAACTCTTTATAAAACATACTGAAACTTCCGTCATCCAGTGCCTGACGCATTTGACCCATCAACTGCACGTAATAATGGAGATTATGAGTCGTATTCAGCATCGACGAAAGGATTTCATTACTCTGGTACAAATGGCGCAAATAGGCTCGACTATAGTTGCAACACACATAGCAATCGCAGTTGGGATCGATCGGCAGTGGATCGTCCAGATAACGAGCTTGTTTAATACTGACTTTTCCAAAACTGGTAAACAGCACCCCGTTGCGAGCATTACGTGTCGGCATCACACAATCAAACATATCGACACCACGGCGCACCCCCTCAACCAGATTTTCCGGCGTCCCCACCCCCATAACATAGCGGGGTCGATTCTCGGGCAAATGAGGTAAGGTGTACTCCATCACCTCATACATAACTTCAGCTTTTTCACCAACGGATAACCCGCCGATGGCGTAACCATCAAAACCGATATCAATCAGATCATGTGCACTCTTGCGACGCAGATCCTCGTGCATCCCCCCTTGAACTATACCGAATAAAGCACTGCCATCCTCACGCTTATGCGCCTCTTTACACCGCGCAGCCCAGCGCATCGAACGTTCGGTCGAATCAATAACATATTCACGGGTTGCCGGATACTCAATACACTCATCAAACACCATAATAATATCTGACCCGAGTGCTTGCTGAATCTCGATAGATGATTCCGCAGTGATGATTTGCTGCGAGCCATCGAGGTGAGATTGAAAACGCACCCCCTCTTCATCAATCTTACGCAATTTACCCAAGCTAAAAACCTGAAAACCGCCGCTATCGGTCAAAATAGGGCCGGACCAGTTCATGAACTTATGCAAGCCGCCCAGCTTTTGCACCAATTTATGTCCGGGACGCAAAAAAAGATGGTAGGTGTTGCCGAGGATAATTTGCGCTCCAAGCTGGTGCAATGTTTCCGGCAACATCGCCTTCACCGTCCCCTGAGTTCCTACGGGCATAAAAACCGGCGTTTCAATAACGCCATGTGGCGTATGTAACCGTCCGCGCCGTGCCGAACTGTGTGGATCGCTAGCAAGCAAGTCAAAAGGTATGGTCATCTGGTGTTCCTATTCGTTTGTTGCCCCGCAACTTCAGCATCCTGTCAGATGGGCTCGTGATCCCCATAGCAAGGGTATTTGTCGCCATGGACGGCGACAATAAGCCCCATGGATGGGCTCGTTGCGTCCCTTGATATGGGGATTGCGTGCCCATCAGTTATTATTGCCCATTATTTGTTGCCCGATTACAGATGAACATGCAATCACCATAACTGAAAAATCGATACTGCTCTGCTGCCGCTTGCCGATAGGCTTGCAGAATAAATTCCTGCCCTGCCAATGCACTTACCAACATCAACAATGTCGATTGAGGCAAATGAAAATTGGTCACCAAAGCATCAACGATATGAAACTTGTAACCGGGATAGATAAAGATATCGGTCATTCCATCACCAGCTTGCAGATTACCGCAATCATCAACAGCATATTCTAGTGTACGGGCAGCCGTCGTCCCCAAAGCGATAACACGCCGCCCCTGTTGTTTTGCCGCATTAACAGCCTGAGCCGTTTCAACAGGCACATGATAACTTTCGGCATGCATCTGATGCTCGCATACCTTTTGCACCCTGATAGGCAAAAATGTCCCCAAGCCAACATGCAATGTCAACGGGGCGATGATCACCCCTTTCGCCTGCAATCGCTCTAATACCTCAGGGGTAAAGTGAAGTCCCGCTGTCGGTGCTGCCACTGCGCCGGGATAGGTCGAAAAAGTAGTCTGATAGCGTTCGCGATCTTCCAAATCAGGTTCACGGGTAATGTAAGGGGGCAACGGCAACTTACCGATTCTATCCAGTAATGCCAAAAAGTCACCCTCATAATTAAAACGGATATGCCGATAACCGGCTTCCCCACCTTCAAGCACCGTCGCAGACAGTTCATCGGCCAACAACAGCTTTGTACCCGGTCGCGGACTTTTAGAGGATTTGGTTAAGCACAACCAGCACTCATCTTCCAGTTCAAGTTTACGCACTAAAAATACTTCTACTTTGCCACCACTCTCTTTGTGCCCCAGCAAACGTGCCGGAATCACTCGGGTATTATTAACCACGAGAACATCACCCGCTAAAAAATAGCGATCTATATGGCGAAACTGATCAGAAAAGATTGACTGCTGTTGCGAATCGAGCACCATTAAACGAGATGCATCACGTTGCTGCGTTGGATACTGAGCAATCAGACTATCTGGCAATTCGTAATCAAAATCGGTTACATACATAGCATCAAACAATCCATCACACAGTCCAATTCATAGCAAAATACACCGTTGCCAAACCACTCACCATTAACAATAATCCCATCAGACGCAATAGTCTTTCCGGAACCGGCAACATCTGCAACAACATTTGCTTAAACCCTTGAGGTGATAAAAACCAGGGAATTCCTTCAACGATAAGCACCACCCCGATCACGCACAAGAAAAATTTCATAATGGTTCCAAATCCATAAAAAAACCCGCCGAAAACCGACGGGTTTTATATCATACTGTCTAGCAGCAGTAGTTAACTTAAATCCCTCGCCGCCTGATAGACCAGATCAAACAGTTCCTGAATATCTTCTTGGGCAATACAGGAAAATGCGATTCGCAGATCAGTTTTACCAATGGAGATCGCGCCAACACCATACTTATCCAGCAGATGAACACGCAGAGTCTCAGCAGCAACGTTCTTCAACTTCAAACACATAAAATAGCCGGAATTGAAGGGATAGTAATCCCAAACCTCGGCATATTTACTATTTTTGAGCACCTCTTTTACCTTCAGAGCCCGCCCCTTCATCACTTCATATTTTTGCGCTTTTTGGATCAAAAACTGATCGGAACGTAAAGCATCAAGGACAAAGGTTTGTCCCGGGTGGGGGCAGTTGGAGATGGTGGCACGAATGATCCCCATGGTTTTCTTTTCCAGAGCGGTCATCACCTTGGGGTTAGCATCCTTGTTACCATCGGCAAAAGTTATAAAGCCGGTACGGAATCCCCAGACATATTCCTCCTTGGTGGCACCATCTAGCTTAATGGTCAAAATACGCGGGTGTAGATTAGCCAACTTGCCATACAAAGACTCGGTCATCGAATCCTCGTAAAACAGGCCAAAATATGCATCATCGGTGATGGCAACAACATTACAGCCATCCTCGGCCACTTCCTTAATCGCCGCAACAATGGCATCACCCTCTTCCTCCGTCGGGGTATAGCCGCTGGGATTATTCGGAAAGTTCAGTAACACCACCGCTTTCCCTTTTTCAGCAGCAACATTTTGCAATGCGGTTTTAAATGCCGGAACGTTAAAACCGCCATCATCGGTAAATGTAGGAAATTTTTTTATCACTGCACCACAACGGGTGCTAAAAGTTAGATTGTAGTTACCCCACATCATGTCGGGCATTAACATCTGATCACCGGCATCGATAAACATGTCGGCAACTATCGACAACCCGTGGGTCAGCGCGTTGGTGACAATGGGGTTACTAAACACTTTATCGGCCATGCTAGGGTTTTCACGCAACATCTTTTCACGCCAAACAGCACGCAGCTCAGGCTTGCCTGCAGGGGGAGCATAGGGGAAAATATCTTTGGGATCAAACTCACTCAGTTTATCCTGAATACATTGCAGGTACATGGGACCACCATTTTCGGTTGCAATGCCGATGGTGGCATTAAAACGATGCGCTTTTTCCTTCGCCTCAGCCGACTGAGACAAGATACCCTTTGGGAAAAACAGGTTTTTACCTAACTCTGACAACATTTCAAGGACATGCGGATTGCCTTCTGCCAACATTTCATTTAATTCTTGAGCCAATGGATTCATGATGAGATCTTTCCTTTCAGAGTAAAAAAATTGCCTCGCAAAAACAACATCACAAAACAAAGTGATTGCTGCATTTAAAAACGCACTATGATTAAATCAATATTTTCGCTATATTGTCAATAAATTATCACTCAAGGGTTTCACATTGATGGATCGATCCAGGAATGAAGCACCCAACACAAGAAACGATCAGCTATGCTATTTGTCAATATCATCGTTCCCGTGTTTCTCATTATTATCTGTGGCTGGGCACTGGGGCGCTATTTTCACCTCGACCTAAAACCATTCACCACCAGCACCCTCTACCTATTTGCTCCGGCACTGGTACTCAGTGCCCTACTGAAACACCCTATCCAAGCTGACCATGCCGTTGATGTGGTGCTGTTCATGCTGATCTATACCGCAATCATGTTCTACTTGGCAAAACTGGTAGCACGGTTATTGTCTATTGATGATGAGTGTAAACCGGCACTGACCCTAACCACGGTGATGATGAATGTCGGCAATTTCGGCCTCCCCCTGAGCTATTTTGCTTTCGGAGAACGGGGCGTACCCATTGCCATACTGGTGTTCGTTATCTTTAATCTGCCATTAGCAACGTTAGCCATTGTTATTGCCCAAGGCAAACAGGCGCGGCTATCCACTGCCATCATCAATTGTCTTAAAATTCCAATACTGCATGCGGTTGTACTCGCGTTGCTGCTCTGCGCCCTTAAAATCGAATTGCCCCTGTTTCTGGCACGCCCACTCGATCTGATCGGTCAGGTAGCCGTACCGTTAATGCTCGTGGTTCTGGGAATGCAGATTTCGCAAACAAAGTGGCACTTGCCGGGCAAATTCATGTCGCTAGCCAGTACATTGCGCCTGATTATCGCCCCCGTCATCGCTTGGACAATCTGCAAATTCTTACACATTGAAGGGCTATATCGCGATATTATTATTCTCCAGACCAGCACCCCATCAGCGGTTCTGCCACTGCTTTACGCCCTGCGTTTTGATACCCGCCCCGATCTGGTGGCGTCAACCATTGTGGTCACCACTCTGTTAAGTGCTGGAACATTAACGCTATTGCTCTATCTGTTACCGTACCTACCCTGAACGTTAAATAACTTCTTAAGCAAAAATCAAGGGCTTCGCAACTAAAGTCGTTCCTACAGTTACAAAATGAACATCATAGCAATATCATCGACAATTGCGGCACGTAAGTAATCAGGGCAACACACAGGAGTAAAATCAACAAAAACGGCAAAGTGGCTCGATACAATTGGGTAATCGGCCGATTAAAGCGATAACTGGCAATAAACAGATTCATGCCGACGGGTGGCGTTAAATAACCAATCTGCATATTGGCCAGAAAGATTATGCCAAGATGAACCGGATGGACGCCATAACCAACAGCAACGGGGAGGATTAATGGCACCACCAGAACCAGTGCAGAGAAGATATCGAGAACGGCGCCGAGCATCAACAAAAACAGATTGAGCAACAATAAAAACGTTAACCGATCACTGACGGTGGTCTGAACGAAACGAAACAACTGCTCAGGTAAACCACTATCGATCATAGCATTGGTCGAAGCCATCGACACTCCAAGAATAATCATAATACCACCGACCAACACCATCGACCTATGCATCACATCGGGCAACTGGCGCAGTGGAATTTCTCGCAGGATCAATACCTCAACGACAAACACATAACAAGCGGTTACCGCTGCGGCCTCGGAAACGGCAAAATGACCACTGTATATCCCACCCAACACCACCACCGGCAGGGGCAATTCCCACTTCGCTTCCCACAGTGCCGTCCCCACCTTAGTCCACGAAAATTCTGATAGTGGCTGACGACGTGAACGATTGAGCCAACAACTCCAACCACCCAGAGTCAACAACATCAACAAGCCGGGGAAAATTCCGGCAAGAAATAGCTGATCAATCGAAACGGCTGGGCCGACATTCAACTGCTGGGCAACAATGCCATACAGGATTAACGGTAGCGATGGAGCAAATAACAACCCGAGGCTACCCGAGGTGGTTACTAAACCCAACGAGTAATTTTCCCCATAGCCAGCTTGGCGTAATGCCGGATAGAGCAACGCCCCCAAGGCAACAATAGTGACACCGGAGGCACCGGTAAAAGCGGTAAAAAATGCGCACACCCCCAGCGACACCACACCAAGACCGCCGGGCATCCAACCAATGACGGTCTGGGTGAGATGCACCAACCTGCTCGGAGCCTTACTTTCACTGAGCACATAACCGGCAAAGGTGAATAACGGAATCGCCAACAGAATGGGCATCTCAGCAATACGGTAAAACTCAATCGCCACCACCGCCAAATCGACCTCAGACTGATAAAATCCCCACATCGCCCCCGTAGCAATAACGACAAAAAGAGGCATCCCCAGCAACGCCATCAAAGCCAGAGCAGCAATGGTCAACAACATGGCTCGCTCCCCGGTGGATCGGCAGACTCACAAGGCCACAGGGTTAGCAGCATATAGCGCCAGGCAATCAAGGCAAAGCCAACGGGGAGGATAATCTGAAACCACCAGGCCGGATAATTTCCCAGCAGCAGGCTGTCAAACTCAGCTTCCATTAAAACAAAACGGGTCGAAGCCCAACTTAACATACCACATGCCAGCGCAGTACAACCGTGAACGAGTCGCTTAATCCGCCGCTGCCACAGCGGCGCAACCAGATTCAACAAAAGATCCATCCGAATGTGATGATCAGTCCGACTGGCTATAATCGACCCCACCATGGTCAACCACAACACCAAAATGCGTAACAGTTCATCCGTCCAGACAAAACCACTGCCAAGCAGGTTGCGTTGCACAATCTGCCCCACCGCCAGAACAATCATGATCCCCAGCAACAAAGCCAACAGGAGATCTTCAGCTCGACTAAATACACGCCCCATGGTGAGAAAAATACGTTTCATGGTTTTCGCTTACTTCTGCTGCGTCGGCAACTGACGATAATGCTGTAGGTGCTCTTGGATCTGCTCATACAGTTCGGCAGAAAATAACCCTTGTTTCACCATACCTCGAACCACCTTACCGGCAACAGCTTCCCAATGCTCATACTCGCCGTTCAATGGTTGAATGATTTTCAAACCCTCGCCCTGTAAAGCATGCAATGCCCCGCTATCATCCAGCGCATTTTGCTGATCAAAATTGCGATACAATACGCTCAACACATCACGCATCACACCCTGATCCACCGCAGAAAGACGCTCGAATCGGCGTTTATCAATCACCAGCGACCCAAAGATATACGCCAACGGCATAGGAGTAATATAGTTAACCCGTGTATACCATTGAAAAGCTAATGCCCCCAATGGCGATGTTCCCACCACTTCAACCAGCCCGGTCTGCAAGCCGGTCAACACATCGGACAATGGCAATGTAACCGGAGCTAACCCCAATGCTTCCATCACCGCATAACTGACCCGATCTCCTTCGGGAACCCAAACCTTCAGCCCCTTCATGTCGGCGACACCCTTTATAGGGGCTTGGCTCATTAAATTGGCAAAACCGCCACCGGCAAAACCGAAGCTGATAAAACCCGATTGTGCCAACGTGTCAATAAACGCCGTATCCATCTGCTGGCGCAGATAAGTCATCTCCTCGGCTGAGCGGGTCAACAACGGCAAACCATACAATAAAACATCCTGATTGATCTTACCTAAACCACCACCGGTAAAGGCGCTGCCGTGCAATTGTCCCATGCGCATTTTACGCAACACACTTTTTTCATTGCCCATCACCCCGCCGCCATAAAACTTCAACTGAACCCGACCCTCAGTTCGCTCTTTAATAGCAATGGCAGCCATTCGCATCTGCTGCATCCATTGCGACCCCTCCGGCGCAACGGTAGCAATTTTAAACGTGACCGACCAACCACTTACAGGGATGGATAACAAAACAACAAGCACTAGATAAGATATAATTTTCGGCATGATTTCACTCCCGTAGAGACGTTGCATGCAACGTCTCTACACTTTTTCGAACTAGTAAAACAGGGACTGTCCCCAGGGTCATCGGGGGCTGTCCCTGTTTTACGGATTTTAAACAGCGAGGGTCTCACAAAAACAAATCAGATGACCATCAAAAATATTCCTCGGCACTGACTAACAACTGCTGCGCTTCCTGCTGTGCCAATATATTCATCAAGGTTAAACCCTCAACCTTGGGCTGTGCATTGCGTACCGCATATAATAAGCGATCATGCAACTCTCGATCATAAACTAAACGTGCATAGTAGCGAGCATACGCCACCTTCACACTCAAATCTTTACCACCAGTAAGGAGCAACGCCCGCTCAAAACAATCACGCGCCTGCTGCGGTTTTCCCCCGAGTGACGGGGGACGTAAACTATACAGCATCCCCAAGTACAACCATGGTCGCCCGTTTTCATACCCCTCATCTAATTGAAGAATACGTTGCAGAGCCAGTTCTATCTTAGGCACCGCAGCCACCACACTTAAGTCATCTTTATGTGCCTGTGCCCATACCAGCCAACTAGTGGTAAACGAAAACAGAGCGGGCAATTCATCGTCATCAAAGTCCTGTACGCTGTTTTTAAATGCAGCATAAGGTTGCCTAACCAAACCACAACCAGCAGAGTCTTCCGCACATAAGGCACGCTGTCCATAATCAAAAGCCCGCGTTGATAAACGCCGGGCGCGAGCAGGCTCATCAACAAACGCCGCCGCATAAACTGTATACAGCTTCGCCCCGCTACGCAGCCAATCACCATCATCGGGATCACCCTCGATCAGACCATCGATCAACAACAGATATGCCGGAGCACCGGCTTTAATCAAAGCCGGATCGTCATGATTTAACAACGCCTTACTCAGGTTGGAACCAACCTTTGACAGACCGCAACCACTCAACAAAACAGCAAGCAATAGCGACAGACCACAAACAGCACGCAATCCGGTTAACATCTTCCCTGAAAACATTCACCCTCCCTTTTTTATCTATGCGAACGTCATAGTATAGCGTGTTTGTCTGAAAACGACGAACAGATTATATTCTGGCCAAAAAGCGATCAAGTTGATTAGCAAATGCCTGTTTATCACCGGCAGCAAAGGCCGCCGGACCACCGGTCTCTACACCACAACCACGCAACTCATCCAACATATTACGCACAGCAAGACGTTCATGAATATTCTCTGGCGTATAAAACTCGCCCCGGGGATTAATAGCATGCCCCTCTTTTTTGATCACCGCCGCCGCCAAAGGGATATCCGCCGTGATAACCAGATCACCGGCAATTAGCAGCTCGACAATCTTATCATCAGCTACATCAAACCCCGATCCAACCACCAGCGAATCAATATACTGCGAGGGTGGACTGCGTAGCGGTTGGTTAGCCACCAAAGTAAGCCTGACCTTTTTACGCTCAGCGGCGCGAAACAAAATATCCTTAATCACCCGTGGGCAGGCATCGGCATCAACCCATATACGCATTGTGTATCTCCAAAATGAAAAGAATCATATACAAGCTTAAAAAAACAAGACTATCCAGAGGACTTTGCGTCATCTTAATATCTTTTTGCATCACATGGGTATAAATTTCCGTGGTTTTAACATCACTATGCCCCATGAGATCTTGCACCATACAGATATTGGTGCCATTTTCCAAAAGATGGGTGGCAAAACTATGGCGCAAGGTATTACAACTGGCTCGCTTGGTGATACCTGATTTACGCAACGCAGTTTTAACCGCCTTTTGCAATCCAGACTCCAAAATATGATGACGGCGAACCTCACCACTACGGGGATCGGTGGAGCGATTTCGCGCCGGAAAAACATACTGCCAGCCAAGCTCTTTGGCCGCGTTGGGATATTTTCGTTCCAGCGCATCGGGCAAATAAACACTACCAAAACCCTCCGCAACATCCTGTCGATGCAACATCTTGACCCGTTCAATATGACGGTAAAAGTCATCCATTAACTCTTGCGGTAACAAACTGATGCGATCCTTGCCCCCTTTGCCACCACGAATGTATAGCTGATTTTGACCAAAATCGACATCCTGAATTCGCAAGCGAATACACTCCATCAGGCGCAGCCCAGCTCCGTAAAGCAACTTAGCCATTAAGGCATGAGTTCCCTGCATATTCTGCAACAACAAAACAACCTCATCCTTAGTTAGCACCGTCGGTAGTCGCAGCGGTTTTTTAGAACGAACCGGAGCGATTTTATCATCTACACGAATATCCAGCACTTTATGATAAAGAAAAACCAGCGCATTTAATGCTTGTTTTTGCGTTGATGCGGATACTTTACCGTCAACAACCAGACAAGAGAGAAACCGCTCAATATCAGCTACGCCCAGTTGTGCTGGATGAGTATTATCACCGCAATAGCGGATATAACGCAATATCCATTGACAATAAGATTGTTCGGTGCGATAAGCGTAATGAAAATGGTGCAATGTTTCACGCACCTGATCCATTAATTATGAAATCAGGATTGGGATGAAATCTCGGAGAATTTTCCATATTTACCTCTTGATATTGTAATAGATTGACAATGTTGAAGATGTAAAACAGGGGAAATTGTTTGCATGTTTACTGGGATACATATCTCATCAAGTGGAAGATTGTCCAGTCTATAGACTGTGATATGTGGAAATGTTTCCATATATCACCAATGTTAGGGCTTAATCTGACATACTCAGACATCACATTTAACGATAAGAATCCTGTCAAACGCTGGCTTCAGCAACAGCGACTGGTTTCAGCGCTAGAGGCAGTTAAACAACTAGAACACACTCCATCCGTAATATGCGACTTTGGAGCAGGCAATGGTGAGTTATGTAAACTACTCTCCAAACATTATCCAAATGCTCATATCATTGGAAAGCACAGGGGACGTTCTTTACAATTTTACTTTCATCCCAACGTGACAAACGAATAACCGAAGGAAGGAGTCAAGTTGGCTGTTGGCTGTTGGCTGACCTTCAATTTAAAACCAATTCTCTTCGGTTCCCAGTGCCTTACTGGCGCTAGTTGCCAAGCAAATAACCCCCAATAAGGGCATGAACTTTCCCTGCACCACTGCATCATTTACG
>JAYEOA010000059.1:0-16791 GCA_034722515.1 Thermodesulfobacteriota bacterium
CATTGAGCGGGGTGCGGATTTCGTGGGACATGTTGGCGAGGAATTCGGACTTGGCGCGGTTGGCGGTTTCGGCCTGGTCTTTGGCTAGTTGCAGCTCCTCCTCTGCCTGCTTGCGCTCGGTGATGTCCAAAATAAAACCGTCAATGATTTCCACCTTGCCGCTCTGGTCGGGAACGCCTCGACCCTTTTCGTAAGCCCAGCGGATACTCCCGTCCCGATGGCAAATCCGGTATTCGATCTTCCAGGGCTTCCCGGCGGCGACCGCCTCGTTGACGCTGCGATCCACGTACTCGGTATCCTCACGGTGAATTACGCTCTCATAGGTTCGCACTGCGTTGTTGATGAAATCGCTTGCCGGGTAGCCGCTAATCTGGGTCACCGCACTGCTCATGTAGAGCATGCTCCAGTCCTTCTCCAGGGCGCAGCGATAGGTGATGCCCGGGATATTGCTCACCAGCGATTGGTATTGGTCTCGCTCTTGGCTCAGAATCACCCGTTGTGCGTTGATATGGCGCACGAGGACGCCCAGTCCAAACAGACCCAGCAGCCACACCGTGCCATGCCCAGCGCCAAGGGCGACGATCTGGCGCCACGCCATGGTCGTGTATGCCCCCATTGGAACCGACACGCTAATGCCGCCGCGGATATCACCCTCCTTGTAGCCCTGCTTGGCATGGCATTTCAGGCAACCCTTCTCCGTAACTAAGGGGCTCATCAGCCGCAGATACGCCGTGCCGTCGAGCGTCTCTATGGAGACGGTCTCTGTTTCACCCTGCTCGAAGGACTCCAGCGCGTGCCGCTCCCAAACGTCCGGCGCGTTGGCCGGGCGAATCGGGTTGAGACTGGTGATGTGGCCGCGCACGCCCTCCTCTTCCAATTCCAGTTCATGAACCTGGCGGGTCATGTAGGCCGGGTTGATCAGTGTCAGCCGTCGGCCCGAAGGCGTCTCGATCTCGCGTTCCTCGACATCTAAGTACAGATTGGGCTGATTCTTACCCGTTATCTCGGCATAGATACCCCCGAGTTCTGCGTTCCACCGACGGTAGATAACATCCTTGAAGAAGTTTGTCCGGACGCCATTAGCCGCCACTTCATGCATCACCCTCCATTGGCTGACCCCGTTCCACGTCAGTGAAACAGCAACGATCAGCGTCCACAAAACCACCAGAGCAAAACCGTGATATTTGATATCGATCAACCGCCCGCGCCAGTTCTTGCGGGGTTCTTCATGGGATATGTTGTTTGTCATCGGTGTGTTGCCTCCAATGTAAGGAAAGCATTCAGTATTCGGGTGTCAGAAAAGGGGAGTCATCAGAAAAAGGCTCACTATTCACTCTAACATGTTCGACAAAAGAAAAAATGTTTACCTTAGCTATTTTAATCAGTACAATAAAAGTAATAAACAACAGATACAGGCAAATGAAACCAAAGGAGATAAACATGAATGTATCCAGAAGATTGAACAACCAGTCAGGTCAGGGAATGACCGAATACATCATTATTGTTGCGCTTATTGCCATTGCCGCCATAGCGGTATTTACCTACTTTGGTTCCACAGTGGAAGAACAGACCGCTGCCATGACCAAGGAACTCTCGGGTCAATCTGGGGATGACCAGGTAAAAGCAGCTCAGGACGCGGCAAATAAAGCGTCAGACAATGCGGCTGAAACCAAAGGTCTTAAAAATTACACCGGCGGTGCTGACGCTGCTGGAGAATAAAACTGTTCAGTGTCACATTTTGATAAGCATGAGTTGTGCTCCTGAAGAATACGACATCTTAAGAATATGGCATCTCCTATACACCGCCAAGCAGCGTACTGATATATGCTAAAGCGACCCAATATTCTACCCCGTAAGCGGCAGTCAGGGCAGGCGGCAGTCTTTGTTCTGGTTCTGCTCGGGGTGGTACTAGTATGCACAGTATTTCTGTATAAATCGGGACGTATCACCAGCGAAAAAATGCAGCTTCAAAATGCTGCAGATGCCGCAGCCTACAGCGCCATGACTCTGGAAGCACGCTCCCTCAACTTTGCCGCCTATACCAACCGCGCCATGGTGGGCAATGAGGTGGGCATAGGGCAGATGGTGGGTCTTCTGTCGTGGGCTGATCAGCTTACTACGACAGAAGAGGGTGCCAATTTATGCGTCCCGCTGATTGAGGCAGCGGGTGCAGCCCTGGCGGCGGCTTTAGCTCCGACTATAGGCGGCTCTTTTTTAGTGGAAGCCGCCACCCAGATTATCGTAACCACCATAGAAACAATGGCTGGAGTTCTGACCGCCGTGGGGGTCGCGATGGAAGCGTTCCTGGATGTAGTAGCGGAACCGGTTATTAAAGGGCTATCGCTGGTAAACAAGGTCTACAGCACCAGTCAGATGGTGTATCACGCTGCAACCTATGGCGAAGTGGTAAAAAGTCTGTACCAGAATCTCGAAGACAACACTGAGGGAACCAGTTTTAAGCGCAGCGATATTCTTAATAATGATCAGGGTGGAGCGCATCTCTCCGATCTGGGTATCATTGCCTTGGTGGGGCATGTCCCCTCGTTCTGGAGCGGATACACCAAGACGTATTCTAGCCCCACCTCGGCGGCTAAACGCAAAAAAAAGGATGCGGCAAATAAGGCTGGCATGGGGCGTATGGCTGCTACGGTGCGCGAAGGGCGCGATCCGTTTACTAGTGGCGACAAAGGTGAAAACACCAACCGCGACTGGGCGCTCGAGCTTGATCTGAAAATGTACGTAACCATAAATCTTTTACTCTTTGATATCACACTCGGGGCAGAGTATGTCCTCGGAGCTGAAGGCTGCGGAGCCTCGGAGTTACGCTATACCGATGGTTTCGCTTGGAGTGCCGCTGACACCACAATGTTGGTCTCGAAGCTAAAGATATTCGGCAAATGGTATCCGTTTCCCGGTGAACTCCCCTTCGGATGGGGGGCATCTCAAGCTCCTGAGTCTTTAGAGGCTACATTATTACCACAGAACATCCTCCCTTCTGTGCCGGAAAAGATCTACGGGCATCGTAACCCGGAGGTCTATGGCGGCGCGGGTAGCAAGCCTCATCTGTCCGCTTGGCCGTTTGCAATTTTGGAGATGGAGAAGAATATTGTTCCCGCGAAAAATTACATGGGATTGCAACCCTACCGAGATATGGCCAGCATGCAGGCACCGAAGCCGGGAGGTAGCAAGGTTCCTTTCCAGGCGCCGTATTTCATGGTGGGGGTAATCCGTACTTTGAAGGATATCGATACCAGCGGGCCGCAGTTTGGCGGGCAGCTCAACCTGACCAATTACGCCAGTGACACCAATGTGGATCGCCTCGGAGCCATAGCCCGGGCGGAGCTCTACTTTATGCGCCCTGAACATCCCGACTATTTTGCACGTAAGAACAGGAAGGTAGAAAAACCCAATGTTTTCAGCCCATTCTGGCAGGCGCGTCTGGTTGATACCACCGACCTGCAACGTTTTACCGCCTTGGCTCTGCAACAGCGAGTTCTGTGGCTTACGCAGGATGAAAAGAAGTTCATAGGCGGCGGAGTTCTCGACGACATACTCAAAATCGTGGATGAAGTACTTGAGGGGCTTGCCGACATCGTAGATCGGGTGCTGCGCCTGTTCTTATAGAATAACAACCCTTAAAATAAAGGAATCAAAAGGAGAGCGCATGCGCTGGTGGCACAAGCACACAGGACAACAGAAAGGTCAGGCCGCTACGGAGTTTGTAATTGCGGCTGCTTTTGTGCTGGTACCTTTGTTTCTCACCATTCCACTCCTGGGCAAGTACATCGACATAAAACACGCCGCCATCCAGCATGCACGCTTCAGTGCATGGGAGTATACCGTGTGGTTCGGTCAGAACGAATACATCCTCGACGGGGTGGAATCGAATCAGAGTGTCGGGGTGAAGAAATACAAACAGACTGCTGAGGAGGGGTTTGAATACTTCTTCAGCGACCGCACTGCACCGGATTACGGCACATCTTCAGCGCGTGCAGGGGTGGATCCGTTGTGGAAGGATCACCGAGGTGTTTCACTGTTTGAGTTAAAGGATATTAAAACCGAGATTAAAGAGCACCAGACCCCGATTCCTTTTGGAATAATCGGAGAATTGCTCGAAGACCTGATCGATATCGTAGGCACTGCAGTGGCATATCTGGGAAAACTTATTACGGCTCTCGGAGCTGATGCGGAATTTGACATACTGCGCAATACCAAGGGCTATTTCACCTCTGAAGTGGAGATCCCGGTGCGCTCCCCGGGGCAGATCCTGCCGCACTATGGTCTTCAGGCGAAGTCCTCTTCCGGGGCGCAAGCGCTCACCTTCAGCGCCAAAGCAGCGGTACAGTCAAACAACTGGAACGCCGCAAGTCGCAAACATGCTACCCGGGAAAGCAAAGGACTGGTGGTAACCTCCATTCTATCGCCCATATCTCATCCGGTTAACAAAGCTATCAAAGGAATCAACAACCTGGTTGACAAGATCCCCCTCATCCACATTGAACTCCCGGGAATCCCTGAATTTGGCTATGTAAAGGATGATCTCATCCCCTATGAACATCTGGAGGGGAATAAAAAGAAACTTAAGTCAAAAAGGGGGCTGTATTCCTATGAGGAGAATTAACCCCTGCGCTGGTTTATGCCGCCCCGCACTACAGCGGTACATTGTAAGCATGGCTCTGGCACTGATATTCTGCTTGTTATTCGCGGTAAAGCTCCATGCTGCGCCGGATTTCCCCGCACCCGACTGGCTCAAGCGCACCGCTATAGCGGAAAAAATGATCATCCATGGCATCCCCTCACAGGTGGAATACTTTGAAGCCGAACGCGATGTGGATGCCGTACTTGAGTTCTACCGCCGCCGCTGGCAGGGGAATTACGCCGGCCACGCCGGCTATCGTGAAGCACATGTAGAACCGTGGCATGTAATCTCTAGGTTGGAGCAGCGCCACCTGCTGACGGTGCAGGTACGCCGCCAGAGCGCTCTGAATGCCGATGGATACCTTGCAATCGCCGATCTGGATGAAATCGGCGCAGAACAATCTGCGTCTGACACCATCCCCAAAATGGCAGAAACCAAAGTGCTTAATCATAACACCAGCTTTGATCCGGGCAAGAAAGGGGAGGTTGTAATGCTGGCAAACAAATTCTCCGTCGATACCAACGGCAGTTTTTATCGCAATTATTACACTAGCAGAGGCTGGGCAACCTTGCAGGATCAGGAACTTAGCGACGCCCGGGCTATGGCGTTCCGGCGTTTTGGCAGCGAGGTGCGCCTGGTGGTCAAAAAGAGCGATATGGGTGCGGTAGTAGTGATAAATCGGGTAACCTCTGATTAAACGCTGGAGGGCATTAAACGCATGCTAAACATACGGCGACAACTTCGGGGAAGGGAAACCTTCCGCTCCGGCATAAATGTATCCCGTTTATCTGATGAAAGCGGGCAGTCCACTATAGAATATCAGAATTAATCGGACAGGCACTTTTCACTCTTTACCTTAGCTGATACTTGGTATCCTCTTCCGGAAAGGACTCAATGGCATACCTGTATTTATCCATCGCAATTATTGCTGAAGTTGTGGCGACAAGAGCACTGAAAGCCTCAGCAGAGTTTTCCAGACTATATCCAAGCTTGTTAGTTCTTGCTGGTTATTGTCTTGCGTTTTATTTTATGTCCCTTGCTTTAAGGACAATTCCTCTGGGAATTACCTATGCGGTTTGGGCTGGGACCGGCATCGTCCTAGTTGCTGTTGTTAGTGCATTTCTGTATAAACAAATCCCCGATATTCCTGCCATGATCGGGATGGGTTTAATTATTTCAGGTGTGGTAGTGATACACGTTTTTTCAAAAACAATCGGTCATTGAAACTGGAGAAAACCCTACGGGACTCCATCTCATCGACAAATGCTTCCGTCTCAAGATGGCAACCCGTTTTTGTGGCTTTAAGAATTGCGTTATCTGCTTCACTGTCGGTATTATTTACATATTCGTAACTTGTATGATTCATTTGGCTGATATTATCAGGCAAATGAATCATACAAGTTACACATATTCTAAATAAGATGGCGTCGCAAAAATTCACCAACTGCTGCGCCATTACAGAACCAGTCGTAATTGTCTCGCTGCTTCGATAGGTACGTCAATTCATCTAAATCGGCAGTATCCGTGCTGGCGCCTTTCAGTCCTAATTTTTTGTTGATAATCACGCGTCTTCCCCAGGCATCAGGTGCCGCATCCCTGATACAACCGGGCATGGTCAAACCCTCGAGCAAAGGCAATAATCCATTTTTTAGCGGCAATTCAGGCTCGTAAATTGCAACTGCAGGCTTGCTGACATTGACGCGCTCCAAGTAGCTTTTACCATAGTTGAACATAATATTACCGTTATCAGCTTCAAGACGTCCAGCCACAACAGGTTCGGTTTCACCAGGGAGCCAGATCCAAACAAAGGCTTCTTTTTTTGTCCTAAAAGTCATCATTCACTCTTTTGTACTTCTTGCGAACAGACTTTGGCATGAGCGCCAGCTTTTCCTTTGTGTGACGAAGCTGTTTGGTCAGGGCGCTTCCATCAGACTCAAACAGCCTGATGCCAACAATGGTTGCTACTTCGAAAACGACTCCAATTTCACATTTGAGGTTGCCTTTTTCAATGCGTTGCAGCAATCCTCTGGAAATGCCAGCACGATCTGCCAATTCTTGAGCGGTAAGCTTACGTTCATTACGTGCTTCTCGGATCAACGCGCCGAGCAAAGTTGCTGCATCTCGGCTATACTGTGAGTATGTGCGTACAATAGATTTTGGCATCTTTTCCCTCTGATTTATATATATCATAATTAGACTATATGGTCTTTTTATAGATCATAATTACTATGTGTGAATCAACTTGTCAAATACCATTTTGATCTATATATAAACCTTTATCCGGTGTTGTGATCCATTTATAAGACATTTAGGTAAATTTAGGTAGGGTAAATTAGGGACACTCCCCATATTGGGTAAATTAGGGACACTCCCCATATTTAATCCTAGAAGCCCGTCCTTACGCCCCCCGGCGATAAGAACATTATCCTCCGGAAAACGAATCGACTGATTTCCATCAGGAAAGGATTATTGTTGCAATCCACAACAACCTAACCAAAACGATAGATGCTCTGCCCTTCACGGTAAAGCTCTACTGGGCCATCTTCGGAAACTTTGATCACACAACCGTAATAAGATGCTGCGGTTGCGGCAGTGGTTCTACCTCCCCCCGTGACCAAGTCGCCAACCTTGGAGGTGTCAACAATCACTCCGGTATCAACTAACTCACCTTTGCGATTGATCACCGTTAGACCATCGGATGAAAGTATACGACTCAATTCACCGGAGCGTTTTAGGGCGCCGATTTTTTTACCAAGCATGTGGCGAATCAATGCTCGGCTGAGTGGATCTCGTCCACCGACAGAACCTTTGCGTAATGTCTGCAACGCATAATCTTGATCATCTGTAATTAGAACTACCGTTCCGTGCCGCGCCTTGGAAAGTGCATAGATCGACCAGACCAAGTGTTCAATGGAGCGTTTATCCAATTTTCCCTTGAGAAACTCGCGCATGATATCAGGATCGTAGATGTTCCAGTAGCCTTTACGCCATATCAATAATTTATCGGTATCGAGAATAATTTCAACTTCTGACGTGTTGTTAACATAAGCAGCAAAGGAACCTTCACCTGCTTTAGATAAAAGTGAAAGCGTTTCTCGATTTGCAAGTTGTTCAATATTGTCTCGCAAAGCGGGTGAATTGGTGCGGATTATCCCCTTAATATTCATGCGAATATCACCAACGAACAGTGCTCTACTGCCATCAACAAAGCGATAAGAGAGTGGATTACGAAAAAAATCACCAGTGATCCTGCGGCGATCTTTACCGAGGTCGAGCCAGTCGTAACGGGTTTCCTCTACGGCTTCTAAAAAGTCATCTAAGCTGTGGCGATAAATGAGAAAGCCCGTCGTTGCAGACGAACCTTCATAGCGCTGATAAGAGAGGTTTTTGAGTAATTGAATCAAGCTTTGCGCTGGCCAAAAAACTCCTTTGCGGTCATCACGGACATAACGAGCCACTGCAATGTCAGCCAATGATGTCAGCAACGCTGTACGAAAATGTGCAGCATAATCCACGGCGGAAAAACCGGCGAACAGCCCCTGAAAAGCAGTTAGTAGTTCATCGACAAAACTTTTTTCGGTAGCGGTGAACGCAAGTTCCTTGCGATAAGCACGAAACTGGTAGGCCGTTCCATCTATCTCCACCAGTGAGACAATTTTTCCCCGCTCATTCGAATCAGGCGTTGTTCCCTTGTCAAGTTGGGTGAGTGTCACTTTGGCGCCACCGAGAAAGTCGCGCACACTATTTTCAATTGCGTTAAATGCTGATTTTGGCATGGTCTTAAATTACCTTGTTGACTAAAATGGTACAACCTTAGATATTAACACACCTTCAACACCTCATACAGCACGGAAAAACAAATGCGCTCCTGCTCTAAACGAATATTATCCCCCAAGCTATTATCACTTAATTCCCGATACAACTCCAGCTCCGCTGTCGTTAGATGAGGTAGTTGCGCCAAACAGCGCTTACCTGATTCTTCGGCAACCCAGAATTGCTGATGAGCCAACAGCGTTGCACGATCCATGAGTATCGATTGGGTATGAGGGAAGTAGCTGCGCAACTGCGACAGGATAGCAAAACCGTGGGTATCGATATCACCCCAGTAGTGCAGCTCTTTTTCGTGCAACCATGCCACCTCGCTTAACGCCTGAATACCGTAACCTAGACCAAAGATCACTATGGCGTCATCAACCTGCGGAAACGCCAACCCGTTGATTTTATTTTCGGTGATAAATACCCGCTTACATGGGATGGTAAGGACACGAAATTGACTTAACGGCACACTGATATCCGTGATTCCCCAAGGCTTTGCCAGTTTGGAATCTAACATACGCAGACGGATCAGCGGTTCATCATAACGCAAACCATAGCGTCGTTCAAAGCCGGAACCGCTCAGGGTGGTTATCTGGTAATTTATCGCCTCGTCGGGGAGAATCTGATCCAGCAACTCGCGCAAAACCCCCTTATGCTGCCCGATAAACTTAGTATCGACGTCGGCGATTTGCAATTCACGTAAATAATGATTAGGGCGTAAATTATGCTGAAAAAAGCGGCACACGCGCAACAATTCGTCCCATATACACCGATGTTCCAACACTTTGAGGGGATGTTTTTTCAACCACCCACCAAGGGATGGTTGGGCGATCAATATTTGCCGGGCAAGAGCCGTAAAGCGATTAAAATCACGTTGTTTACCGATAAAACGCAGCAGATCATCTTGCGTAGCAAAGTAGATACGGGCGGGAAACTGTTGCTCACCGAGCTGACGATGATTGCTGGTGCTAAATTCAATGCCATAACCATAGCCCTGTTGCTCTTTACTTGCGGCACGTAAGCTATTCATCCAGTTGCGCACCTGAGTATAGTTCTCCAGTGCCTGCTTGGCAGTAACCTTACGAAAGGCAATCTCGACGGGGAAGATAGAATCTCCCCTCAGAAATGCACTCAGAATGCTGCCGTTATTCCAAAACTTAAGTGCTTTGCTCTTGATTTGTGCTGTAGTTATCATTGATGAACTGCGCCCTGAAATTGCGCTTTTTCCGCCCGATATTCTTCGATGCTCAAGTTGCGCAATAGTGAGTTTTCTCCGTCCTGATTGTGGACGTAATGCACCGTGCGCACATAATCTTCAATAATATGGATCTTCTGCATCGGGGTAACAATCAGTAACTGTAGATTAAGTTTTTTAAACAGCTCCAAGGCATAACGGGTACTCTCATCGGAACCTTTACCGAACGCCTCATCGATCACCACAAAACGAAAGGAACGGGAGGTGGTTGCGCCCCACTCCAGACCAAACTGATACGCCAGTGCCGAAGCGAGGATGGTGTAGGCGAGCTTCTCTTTCTGCCCACCGGACTTCCCCGAGGTATCGGAGTAATATTCCTTTTCATTGCCATCTTCTAACCAGCGTTCACTGGCGGAAAAAGCAAACCAGTTGCGCACATCGGTCACCTTGCGCGTCCAGCGCCGATCCAGTTCAATAAACCCTTGGCGGCCATTAAAGCGGTCGATAATCGCCTTTACCTGATGAAATTTTTCCTCACTGTATAGTTCCTCTTCATCCAGAGTTCGCGCCAGACACTGTTTCAATTCCTGCTGAAAATCACGCACCTCAGCATCCTGACACTTATCCATCACCAGCTCGATAAAGGTGCCAGAATCGTATTCGATCTGGCACAGGGAGGTGTTGATCATCTCGATCTTCTCTTTAATCTGCTGTTGCTCTTTTTCCAATTGATTTTGCAACAGGGCGATACTATTGATGGTTCCTTCGTTGAGTAGTTGCTTGAAGCGAATCTCATGCCGGGGTAAATCTTCACCCTGTAAGCGGCAGAACATTTCACCAAATTCATCAATCGCCTCAAGGCTGGCATCCAACTCCGTAGTTTCGGCGGGAAAATCGTTCTTAAACGCTACCATCTGACGAGTAATCCGCTCTAACAGCGTTTTCACCTTCGCGGTTTCACTGTTAATACGCCCCTGTAGTGCTGCGCGAACTTCCTGCTCCCCTTTTTTAATATTTCTCAACGTCACCGGAGTATTGAGCTGCTCACACCAGCTATCCAGCAGAGGCAATAGCTGCTCCTGCACATCAGCGGCCAATGCTGCCACACATTCATACGCCTCTTCGAACTCAGTGTGGGCGGTTCTCAACTGACTTTTCACATCACCGAGTTTCTCCGTTAAACTACTGCGCCGATTCTCCTTAATGCCGATCTCTTCGGCAGTCAATTCTAGTTGCTGGCGCAAGGTCTGCAACTGATCGCTACTGCGTTCAATTTCCGCCTGCTCCTCCTGTAATCCTTGAATGAGTCGCACCAGCGGCTGCCAATCGATTTCGACATACTCCTCGATATGCAATAGATCGCGAGACATATCGCGCTGCTCGCCGCTGTGCTTTTGTTGCACCGCCAATTCGCTTAACTTATCGGCAATAGCTAAACCATCGCGCTGTAAACCCTGTTGTTGCTGCTCCAGAGCAGCGATTTTATCCTTGTTACTCCAACCCAATACGTAGCGACTATGATCATGGATTGAGCGACGATCATCTTTTTCGTGGCGCTGCCCACCCGATTTAATCTGACCGCTGCGGGTGACGGCGCGTGGCAGGCGATGGAAGGTTTCCATATCATCACAACAGATATAGCCAAACCGACTGGCCAAATAGCTTTCGAGCCAGGCGTAAAAAATACTCTCGGGGCGAATGCGTAATTTACTGCACAACGCCTGCGGTTTCACCCGGTCAACAGCCTTGACATCATCTTCCTTCACCCGGAAATAGACCAGACGTCCCTTCAAGTGGGTGCGCTCCACGTAATGACTCACCTGGGCATAATAATGCTCCGGCACCAGCAGGCTCAAAGCAAAATTGTGCAACAAGCGTTCAATAGCTCCTTGCCATACAGCCTCATTTTCATCAACCTGTAATAACTCCCCGACAAAAGGCAGCTCGTCTTCATCCACGCCGAGAACCTCAGCCATGGCACGACGCATTTCCAAATTTCTAAGGGGGATATTACTCTTACGCTGGCGCAATGAAACAAGCTCGCGCTCCAGTTGTTCATGCTGGCGTTTCACCTCTTTAAGCTCTATGCCTAAATCTATTTCAACCTTTTTCAACTCCTCAATCGCTGTTGCAACTTCTTGTAGCAACTCTCGACCCTGCACCAAGTTACGGTAGAACCCCTCCTCATTTGCCACTTTATCCAGCCCAAGATGTTCTTGAAAACGTTGATACTCCTCACACTTGGCTAATTTTTTATCCCGTTCACTGCCCAGATTGACAATTTCATCCTCTATCTGCTGTAAACGCCGACCACCACTTTGCTCAATAGCGGTTTTCAGTTTATCTTCCTGTTGGCGCAAGCGGGTGATCTCCCCTTTCACCGTTTCCAAATGGTGGGATACCTTGTGTAAATCTAGCTCCAGCCGTTCAATTCGAATCGTGAGCAATTTCCCTTTTTGCTGGGCAAAATAAGGTTCCAGTGCGCTGCGACAGCTACACAACTCCTCGATAGAACCCTGTACCGACCGGCAGCGTTCTCCATCTTTTACCAGCGGTTGCAGGCGTTCGATCTGCTCTCTGGCTTTTCGCACCGCCATGTGCGCCTGATTGAGGTTTTCAAAGTTGCGCCGCAACTCATCAATGCGTGCCTCCACCCGTCCCTCGTCCAGCATGTGATGGCGGACGAAATCGGTTAGATTACCCACCGATTTCATCGAAACAGTCTGATAAAACAATTCCAGTGCCTGTTCGCTGTGGATACCAAACAACTGACGAAAACGGGAACCGTAGTCCTTGAACTTTTCCAGCACCTCCACCTTGGCGGTTTTACGCAGTCTCTTTTTCAGATCAAGCAGATTGCTGCCAAAATTGCAAAAATGATCAGCGATGGTGAGGGAAAGGTGGGAAACAACAAAGAAGCGTTCCGGGTTGCGCTTGCCATCTTTAAGCCAGAATACCTGTGCCAAGGTAACATTGTGACCTAAGCCCTGATTGTGGAAATGGGCGAGTAAAACGGTATAGCTGCCATCATCGCGCAGCGCTACCGCTCGGGAAGATTGGGTCAAGTCGTCCTTGGCACTCTTATATTCTCCGCGAATATAGGAATACAAAGAGCGTTCCTTGGTCTCCGCACCAGCAGCCTTGTTGTATACAATACGCTGATGAGGCACCAACAAGGTGGTAACAGCATCGACCAATGTAGATTTACCGGAACCAATATCTCCGGTAAGTAGCGCATTGTCACCGCCGGGTTCAATAGTCCACACATGGCGATGAAACGTGCCCCAATTAAGCATTTCCAAACGGTGCAGGCGAAAACCGGCCTTACTGTCGTCAGTAGCAAATTCAAGAGAGAGTGGTTGCATGGTCGCGATACTCCTCCAGTTTTTGGTTGAAATCGTTCAACCAATCGGCATCGACTAACGCCTTGATGATACGACGTATCTCGTAGCGTTCCTCATCACCGCTTAATCGCCTGAGCAAACCGAATTCTATCACTTTTTTGATGTGACTATCGATCTGCTCAACGATTTTTGCTTCATTACTAGCCGCCGGCAAAAACACCCGCACCATCTCAACAATCTGTTCCCGACTCAAAATCACCCGCGTTTCGCCGCCCTGCGTATCCTGCTCGATCAATTTCTTGCGTAGCAACACCAGCAACAAACTGACAGGGTAGCTCAACTGGCGACGCTGCACCAAACGTGGCAGTACGGCATGGGTTTCTTCCTGATCCGCCATCTGCTGCGCCTCTTGAGGTTGCTGACGCAAAAAGGCATACCCTTCAGGCTCATCTATAACCACCTGCAACCCGATAGCTGCAAAATAATCACGCACCGCACCCTGAAATGTAAGCAAATCGCGCCACTGCTCCGGTGCTTTATCCTGATAAAGGATCCCTTTGAGTAAACGGATCAACACCAACGATGCCTGATGCGGCAAATTTAGGGCGGTCATACCTTTCCTTTCATCGAACAAAAATCACCTTGGGCAAAACGATACGCCGCCCTGCTTCACTGGCGTCATTTAAACTAATAGTTTCTGTCTGCGTGTCATCGATCAACGCTTTTGTATCTTTATCCGCCATACTTAAATAACTCACCACTTCGGCCAATCCCTTGCGCACTGGGAATTGCACGACCAACTGTGCCAAAGAAATTTGCGAACGGTTTTGTAAAGCACGGCGAATGTTAGCGCGTAACTCCTGTTCATCGACATAATTCTGGATAAACAGTGCATCGACATCCAGCGACGATTCACCTACCGTCACTTGTTCGCTATTAACAGCGGAAATTTTAGGGATAAGAAACAACCCGCGCGACATAACCAGATTGACTTGCGGCTTTATATCCTCAATTTCGCCAAAATTTCGTTGCGCAGGGGGATTTTCCTTGAACTCAATCGCCTGTTTCTCGACCTCCTTAACCAAATCCATAATACGCCGATTTTCCAGATAAGCCTGATCATCAAGGAATTTGCGTAACTGTTCAACCAACTGATTGTTGGTTTTATACACCTTTTCCCCCGCTTCAAGGAGGGCATACTTGATGTTGGCCAAAAACAGATCGGGGCTAAGTTGCTGAACTTCTTCCAGCCCATAAACCTTTTCCAGTAGATTCGCCAACTCCATCTGGCGCGGATTCGACATGAGAAACTCCCAAAAAGCACGAAAGCTTTTCCCCTGATCGTTATCCCAGATCACATCCTGTTTGTTAAATATTTCATCCAGTAACTCACCCTTGCCCATATCGCTTATGGCGATAGATTCACGGGTTTCACGATCCAAAGTGCGAAAATTATATTCAACTTGGCGAAAATCGGCAAGTAAGCGCCGGGCGGTTTCTTCAACTTGTAAAAAACGCTCCTTAACCTGGGTCGAATCATACGCGGCAAAAATTCCGGAACGTATCTGCTCAATTTCACCATCAATAGCATCGCGCTGTTGCTCAAGTTCGGCAATACGCTGTTGCGGATCGCGCTCGGTTTTGCTGACTATCTCCCGCAACAGGGCAAAAACCGTCAGCAGGCGCGATTCGGTACCGACAAACTGACGCTCCTCAAGGCTCTGCAGCCACTCTATAGCCTTGTCCGTCGCCGGAGTTAAGTCGAACTCTGGTTCATCGCTGATATCGGTATAATATTTACGCAAAAAGGGACTATTACCGTTTGACCAGTCCTCCAGATATTGTCGGGCTGTTTTGGGATATTTACTTGCACCATAGATCTCATGCAATTGAAATAAAAAATCGTCCAGTCGCGTCGTCAAATCACTCTGAGAAGCAGAGCGCTGATTAGGCTGAATATACACCCGAAACAGAAAACTGATAATCAACGGCACATTATCCGCCGCCAAAAGCTTCAGGGTCGGGTGGTTGCGCTTTAAGTTATCGAGATAATCGTGATCCATAATCAGTAATTTTATCGTTTCAGAGCAAGTGTGGTAACTATTCAGGAGACAGTTTGAACAGCTCTCAATCGGGGTTACTAAAACGGGTCAACAATAGAGCCATCGGTATTGTGCCCAGGGAAAAAATGACACACATTCTGTAGGTTTGCTCCAGCCCGATCCAGTCACCTAAAAAACCCACTGCAAAAACGATGAGCGAACCAGCGCCAAAATTGATAAACATATACATGCTATTCATAAATGTTGGCATGTGTGAATTAGTATCGTGAACACTGGCCATAAGTACTGGACCGGAGGCAAATAAAAACAAGCCAAGGACACTGAGCAATACAATATTATGGCTGCTGACAAACAGTGCCATAGCAACTATCGAGCCGATACTTGAAATGACCAGAGTGTTTCTTCTACCAATTTTATCTGAAATATTACCGGCAAAAAAGGTGCCTAATACCCCAAAAAATTGCAGCACAGAAAGGGATATCCCGGCAAACCACAACGATGCACCCTGATCGGTCAAGTAAACCGGCAGGTAGAGGGTAAGGGCACTCTTCATTGCCGCTTGGAAAAAAATAAACCCAGCGATAACTGATAAGAACGGCCAATAACGGCGCAACAGCTTTCTGGTATCTCCTTTTTCTATCGGCTTGTACACACTCTGGTGACCCTTATAATCTTTGAGCTTCAAATACAACACAAATGACGCCACCAGCCCCAGCGGTATGAGTTTATAAATCTCTTCCAAACTCCAAAACGACACCGCAGCGATAACCAACAACGGCCCTAGCGTTCTCGCCAGTTCGCCGCCGACCATAAAACAGCTCATGCCGGTGCCCACCTTATCGCCGGAAACCTCTTTGACCATAACCGGGGCGGGAACATGAAACAATGCAGCGGAAATTCCAGAAACAAATAACAAAATAAGTAACACGGAAAGGGAATTTGCCAGACCAACTAACCCCATACAAATAGCGGTTAGCGCAGGGGTCAATATGACAAAATATTTTATGCCGGTTTTTTCCGCCAACAGCCCCAGTAAAGGATTGAATAAAGCGGGGATACGTCTAATAATATCCAAAAATGCACTCATGGAGAGTGATATATCCAGTTTCTCAATAAGCAACGGCAACAGCGGCGCTAAAAAAGAGGAAAAAATATCGTGTGACAGGTGAGCGATGGAAAGGATAAAAACTTCTGTTTTTTTAAATACTTTGGTTTTCACTGCGTTACCTTTGTTTTAGCGTAATTATTCTTCAATGACCCATCAGGAAGCCATTACCGTAAAGCAAATGATCGCAGTTTATCCCAAGTAAAATGGGAGTGCAAATATCATCTTGATTATTGTACTAGTAGACGCCTTTACCGATCAGCATATTGCCCAATTACGCAAAAAACTGGAGAAAGACCCGACCCAACTGGAGACAATTCTCACTGTTCACGGAGTGGGCTACCGCTTGAACAAATAAGAGCCGAACAGGACATCGCAATGATCTACTACACCAGTGTTCAATCCACTTACTAGGCTCTTTTGAAATTCATATGGGTAAGCAAAAAGCGCCAAATGCAAGGCGCGTGATTGTCTCTGTAGTAAAAGAACAAAGAAAACAAAGAAGGGGTCAAGTCGAAAGCGCCGGTAAAAGCCGGTAAAGATCGAAGGGTGAAAGTCCCTGTATAGCAAAGGCTAGCGACCAGCTATAGCCCCGAGTCATGCGTCGGTCATTCGTAAGAATGGCGGCG
>JAYEOA010000060.1:0-16691 GCA_034722515.1 Thermodesulfobacteriota bacterium
AAATTGAAGAATTTGACTCACGCGACGTACGTCGAATTCTGGTAGGTCGCTATGAAATGCGCTACGAAATCCAACAACCAATAATTTATATACTGCGTCTGTGGCATACACGAGAGCAACGATAGTTGCAATCTATTCAACGTGTCTACAGTTGTGATTTTTTATTATTTTGGCGGTTTGTCGTTGTTGGCAATGTAAAAGGTATTGCGCCCCACATTCTTTGCTTTATACATGGCCTCGTCGGCACATTTGAGCAATTCATCGAATGTAGTGCCGTGTTTTGGAAAAAAGCACAGTCCGATACTGGCCGAGATGGTTACCGTTGTTTCGAATAATATAATTGGCTTATTCAAGGCGCTCAGTATCTGTTCAGCCAGAGTGCTGGCATGCTTGTCATTGGTGACATTGTGGAAGATAACCAGGAATTCATCGCCGCCCATTCGTGCCACCGTGTCCGATTCCCGTATGCAAGCGTTTAGCCGAGTAGCGACAATTTTCAGTAGCTCGTCACCGGCAGCATGGCCGAAATTGTCGTTGATTGACTTGAATTCATCCAGATCGAGAAAGGCGAGAATGCCACTGCTGACATTGCCGCTGTCGTTGCGGGTGCTCAGTAGTAACGCTTGTTCGAGACGATCTTTAAACAGGGTGCGGTTCGGTAGTCCCGTTAGGGTGTCGTGGTAGGCGAGGCGGCGAATTTTTTGTTCCTGTTTCTTTGCCTTGGTGATATCACGAGCGACTCGTATCAGTTGGATCGTTTCCCCTTTGTTGTTGAATATAGGGGTAGCACAGACCTCAAAGAAGTGTTGTTCCCCGTTAAAGATTCCTGTTCTGTCTGCTTTGTATGGGGACTGTGATGATAGTGCCACACTTCCCGGGCAGGATGAGTCAGTATTTTCGTTTTCGATGGAGTTGCAACGAGTGGCTTCATGGCATGGAGCACCGATGGCATCGCCGAGGCTGATGTTGTACATGCGTAAAAAAGCTGGATTGACAGTGATAATGGTGCGGCTGTCGGGATCGATCACCGCGACGGCTTCGCTGATGCTGTTGAGGATCGTTGTAGAAAATTCCACACTTTCAATAAGGGCTTTTTCTCGTTTGTCTATCTCTGCCGACATCTGCTGAAAACTGCTGATTACTTCATCCAGTTTGTCGTGGCAGAGTGCTTTCTGGTTTTGGTTAAGGCGTTGATCTGGAAAATGTTGCATGGAGATTTCCAGAAGTTTGTCGAGTCGAGAGTTTACCAGTGTCCGGTAGGTGATCAAAATGATTATGGTGGTGACGGCGATACTTGCCAGCATTATAGTGAGGTTGGTGTGGCGATTTCCCTCCATCCCCGCCCACAGATTATTGGCAAGAGTGGTGCCGCTCAAGGCAACAATCAGTAGTGCAGGGATGAGAAATTTAGGTTGAAGTTTCATTAGGGCTCTCTGTTGTTGCTCGTTTAATTCTAATGTTTGATCGGAATTAAAACATGAACTAAGAGCCTGCGGATAATAAAAAATGTGATTTTAATCTGCTACCACGGGGGGGGGTAAATACTATATTTGGTATTGATGGTTTGTGATCATAAATACAGAGCTATGGTGAAACTGAAATTTTTTTTGAACCAAATTCCACTACCTGTCCCGCTCGCACCTTGCGGCGCTTGCGTGTTTCTACCAGCCCATCAACTAAAACTACACCATCATCAATCACCATTTTAGCCATGCCACCGCTATGGCATAGTCCGGTGATTTTAAGCAGGTTGCAAAGTTCGATATATTCGTGGCCGTCCAAGTTGAATTCCATGTTTTGCTGCCTTTCTCCGACCTGTTTTTTGTCGAGGTAAAATAGGCTGTAACTGCTCAGCACCTCTCAAGTTGGGCACGTAATCCCCATATCAAGGGTATTTGTCGCCATGGACGGCGACAATAAGCCCCATGGATGGGCCATGCTTACAAACAATCGGCGTCCCTTGATATGGGGATTGCGAGTCCATCACGCTGAGTAGTTACAATAGGCGTTACATCTGCTCACCGAGTAATATGGTAAATAATGGTGCAATTGCGGGTGTAGTATAGCGCGGGTGTTTGAATTTATCGATGCAACATTTTTTCAGGCGAATAAACTCGCTGGGGTCGTAGCGCTTACCAGCAGGATCTTTCCAACGTTTGCGGAAAAAACGTACTACTTCTTTATTGTCGATTTGACATAGAATAAAAATAATCTCGTTGTCTTCAATTTCCCAAGTGATTTTAACTCGATATTCAGTTCCCAGCCAGTTAATGGTTTGGGTCATGTTTTCGCGTGTCATGGATTATATCCTTTTTTAAGGTCGGTTGATAAGAATCAGCCCCGCCGGTAATGCTTCGCCGAATTGTATTTCGCGGTCTTCGTTGCTGATGGCTATGAATGTTTCGACGCTGTGAATTTGCGCCATCGGGGCTTTGGCTTCGCGCATTTTAGTGCCGATCTGCTGGCGTAAGGTTGCGTCGATATCGATATCACGTTGTTCGGTGCAGCGTGCAGCTAGAGAGAATATCCCGGCAAGACCCTTCCATGGATCGTTGCGCCAGTCAAGATCTGTCACTTTATTGAATAGTGTTACTACTTCACGGGGGTGGACAATGCTGTTGGCTCCGGCATACAGCGGGGTGCGGCTGAGTAAGCGCCCCAGTGCCCACACATAGGGTGCCTTATGGCGGATGCGCTCTTTAAGTAAGCTGCCACTAAACAGGCGGATCAATTCCACCTTGGTTTCTGGGGCAATTCGTTCCAATGCTCCGGCGAGATAGATCGTTTCTGGGACAAGATCACCACCGGAGCGTAGGCTTGGCAGGATCTTGGCGAGGATTTGTTCCTGACGTGAGGCATTTAGCCCACCGGCGACGCGCCGCCACAGGAGATACCAGTGACTTTGTATCCGTTTTTCCTTGGGGAAAGCCATGCCCAGAGTAAACAAGCGCCATAGCTCCTCCATGCGTGAATCGTCCAACTGAACACCATAGCCGGGGCGCAGAGTGAATCCGGCTAGATACAGCCACGCCGCTTCGTGCTCAATGCTGCGGGTTTTGCGCGTCATTCCAGTGGCTAGTTCAGGCCATAGGGAGCGCAGGGTGATAGATCCCCAGTCGTCGCGTGATCCGAGCTGTTGTTCGAGTTGTTTGAGCAATTGTTTCGGCTTGATTTCCGGTAGCTGTGGGTCGCGTTTTTTGGCAAACACCGAACGTAAGCAGGGTAACGCCTGCATGGCCTTGGTGTCAGCTTCAAAGGGTGATTGAGCTGCTGTGCTGGCGTCATCCTGCTCCACCCCTTTACGCAGATTAAAGTCGAGTCGCCAGCGACCGTCGCCACCCTTTTCAACGCAATATAGTTGCAATAGCCCCAGTTCGTTCAAGGTGGCTTCGAGGGTGACGCGTATGCGGTTGTTGGCAACGGCGGGGCGCTGAGCTGGAAGATGGATAGCCGTTTGCAGTGGTGGCAGCGGATGAAAATCTTTGCGATTCCACGGCACAATGGTTCCGGCAAGATCTTGGTTGCGCCGGGCGGAGTAGTAACATTGGAATCGCGCCGCTTGATTGACCAGCAAATCGAACTCGGCCTGATCGATATGGGTGGTACTCCCGGCTTCCATCCCTTTGGGGAGGATGCACACCAGTGAGCGCTCTTTTCTTTTTTTGCCGCTGACCACTTCAAGATACAATGCGTGTGCATGGCCTCCGGCGATGCGGTTTTCCGGGGAATTTTGATGGAGAATCCAGCCATAACGGGCTGCTCCGCGTGCTACCGCCATGGAGATCGATTCGTTGTGTAGCATTACCGGGGGCTGCTGTGGCTGCCAGTTGCACATCAATTGATGCAGGCGGTTGCGCAATAGTAGCGGGGTGACGCTGCCGCCGTTGAATAGCACCGCATCCACGTGTTGATCTTCGAGAAACGCAGCCATGTGGCGCGAAACGCCGGAATCTGCCGCATAAGGGAGGCCCCATTCCTTGAGTCCCGACGTTCGTTGTTGGGGCCGATCATCGGCAGCGCATAGGGGGAAAAAGCCATCCAATACACAGCGGTGAACTTCGGCAGCGCTTATTTTAGTCGATAAGGTGCTGGCAAACATCCCGGCACCACTGCCCGACAGGGTGATGGAAAACTCACTGTCATCATCGACATGGCTGAGTTGTTCTTCGCCGCCGAGGATGCGCTCTTTTAGATCCCGCGCTTGAACCAATAGCTGGCTCCACTGGCGTCCGGTCAGTTTCTTTTCCCCTTTAGTGAGCTTTTGTTCAAGGATATAAGCGAGGGTGAGATCGATATTGTCTCCGCCCAGCAGCAGGTGTTCGCTTACCGCCAGCCGTTTCAAGCCGAGACCGGTTTTAGAGTTTTTATCGCCGCGAGCCTCAAATAGACTAAGGTCGGTGGTGCCGCCGCCAATATCGCATACCAGTACTTGGACGCTGGTGCGCTCGCTGGTTTCAAGCAGGTCGTGTAGTTCGCTTAAATGCTGATCCTTACCCAGCCAGAAATAGAAGGCAGCCTGGGGTTCTTCGATCAGGCGTAGCCGTGTCGGATAGCCTGCTTCGCTAGCTGCAAGGAGGGTCAATTCCTGAGCCGCTTCATCAAAGGAGGCTGGCACAGTGATGACAATATCCTGTTCATTAAAGGTGGCGTCGGGATGATCGGGCAGCATGGCACGATCCCAGATCTGTTGTAGCCAGCTTAGATACAGGGCGCTGGCCCCCACCGGTGATAGCTTTTCATCACTGCTAATCTCTGTTGCTTGCCATGGTAAAATAGCATCAGTGCGATCAATATCGTTGTGACATAGCCACGATTTTGCCGAATGGATCACCCGCCCCGGATTGAAGGCCATCTGGTTGCGGGCATGCAGTCCAGGAATCCAGCCATGTTGTGGGTCGGGTACGCTCGCCTCGCAGGTGGTAAAGCGATCCATTTCGGCCACCGTTGGGGCATAAGCAAATGATGGTAGTTCCGGGCGGGTTACCAGACTGCCTGCGCTATCCCATTGGGTGATGGCGAGGAGTTGCGACCCCTGTTGGGGCTGTTTTAGATCGACATAGGATAGCACTGAATTGGTGGTGCCAAGGTCGATGCCGATGCAGTAGCGTGGATGAGTCATGGTGTTAATGCCCCCTGACGTTGAATTCGATTTTCCAGCGTTGTCCCGACTCGTGGTGTTGCATCCACAGTTCTAATGTGCCCAGCTCGGTGATGTGACTATGCAGTTTTACCGGGATTATTTGCGATGGTTGTGATGTCTGAGATGGTGGTGATGACTGCGATGATTGATCGGATGTGTTGGTGATGGGGGGGAGGGTGATCTCCAGTTGGGATGTCTCCTCCAGCTCTTCGGCATCATCAATCTGGCTGCCAACGACGTCACCGGCGCGGACGCTGGAGCTGAAAAAACGAAATTCGACGGGTTGACCCGTCATCAGGCTGAATTCTCGATCATCGAGGCTGAATTCGCTCCCCTCTTCCATCCCTTGCGGAACGACACACAGTGCTTTGAGCGGTTGAATCAAGCCGGGGATAGCGGGCATGGAGCTTTCGATGCCGATATAGTAGGAGCGAGCGGTTCCGGCTTTAATACGGATCCCTTCGCCACGAGCCGATGTACGGGCGTAAACTGCGGCTCCTTTAGCGACGGCAAGGTCAAAGTTGGCTCCCTGTAGTTCGCGTAGCGGTTGGTTGTCGTTAAAGCTCTGGAGTAACTCAAAAACCCGTTGCCTTATCGGTGCGGCTTTAAAGATTCCACCATTAAATAATACGGCGCTGGGGCGGATAAAGGCGATGCCATTTTGTTGTCCCTGACATTTTGTTGCCAGTGCTTTGAGGGTCGGATTGGATTCAACATTAATCTGACTACGAACGAGAAACTGGGCTAGATGTTTACTTAATACCGCATCGCTGGCGTAGTTGAGGCCAACTTCTTTTAGGCCGGAGCGGGGTTGCTTTGTCGGTTGCTGCTCAATGGTGGTTATGGGTAAAAAACCATCTAATGCAATGGTGTGCAGTTGTTGCCGTGTTAGCCGGGTGGTGATGGTTTTCGCAAACAGGCTGGCACCACGGCTCGGAATGGAGATAGGAAAACTGTCCAAACTGTCATCGCTGAACAGGGTTTCTTTGGCGCGGCGACACGAATGGATTAACGATAGTAGTTGTCCGTTGTCGATTTTTTGCCCATCCCCTTCAAGCTCAGCTTTCAAGGTGTAGGCTAGAGCTAAATCCATGTTATCACCACCTAGAAGGATGTGGTCACCAACACTGATTCGCTCCAAGTGCAGATTTCCCTGTTGCTCCAGCACCGCAATTAAGCTGAAATCAGCCGTGCCGCCACCGATATCGCATACCAGAATGATGTCGCCTTGCTCCACTTGCCCACGCCAATCGTCGCCGCTTTGTTCCAGCCAGTGGTAAAATGCCGCCTGTTGTTCTTCGAGGAGGGTGACTTGCCCCCATCCGGCCTCTTCTGCCGCATCGGCGGTGAGGATTCTGGCGACCTCATCAAACGATGCCGGTACGGTGATGGTCACGGTGCATTGCTCCAGCTCCGCTGCTGTCATCGGTTGTTTGTTGCTGCCGAGTTCATGCCTGAGGATGGTGTGGCGAAGATGGCGCAAATATTGAACTTGAGCATCAAATGGGGAGACCTTACGCTCTTCGAGGGTTGAGTTCCATGGTAGCAGAGGCTGTTGCGGGTCGCTGTGGCTATTACATAGCCACGATTTTGCCGATGTTACCAAGCGCTCCGGTAACAGTGAACCATGGGCGCTGGCAAAACGACCGATCACGCTCGCTGGTGGTTGTCCCTCGTCCCATGGCAGGGTCGGCAGTTGGCGCTGTTCTTGATCGGTACACAGATAGAGTGCTGACGGCAGTGTTGTCTTGCTGTCTATGGTTTGTGCCGACGTCAATTGCATGATCGGCACCATTTGTACCGATTCGGCGCTGCCGGGCGAAACTGGGGTGATGGAGGTGATGGCGAGGGCTGAATTCGATGTTCCTAGATCGATGCCGATGGCGTAGCGTGTGTCCATAATAGTTTACCTTTTAGCCGATTTCGATTTCTGCTGGTGCAATGATGGAACGGGCAACTTCGATGTGTTCTTCACTGTTCACCACCTGGGGTAGATTGACGCGGGTGGTTTTCCAGCCCCGGTGCAACACCTGCCCATCAAAAGGAGCCGCATCGGGAACCTTGCCGATCAAACGGTAGGAGTTGCTGTCGTAGTTATCCGCCAGGCTGATGGTTTCCATCTCCTCACCGGCATGGACGGCTTCGATGGTGAAGCTGTCGTTCAACACATCACAACAGCCTTGATGGACGATACGTGCTGCGGCACCGACCGATTCGTTATCGTAGGCTGAAATGTCATCCATAATGAAATCAATCAGCCGACCTTTCTCCTGCAATCGGGCTAAAAACTGGACGACAGCGGCGTCATTGCTCTCCTCTGTGCTGATCGCTTTTGCCGCAGCGGCAGGTTGTTCAGGCTGCGATGATTTCTCGGCAGGTTGATCGGGGGTAGTTCGTGATGTTTTGCCTAGGTTTAACATTTGTATCACGAGTAGCAGAGTTGGTGTAGCGATGGCGGCCATTTGTACCATGGGTAGAAATTGCTCAGGGATTGGCGTGTATAAAAGGGTACTGATGATAGCAATGGTGAGTAACGTCAGGAACGAAAGCATGTCGAACTCCTTGTGTAAATGATCTTTTGGTTTATTAAACACTAAGATATACCATTATGGTGAGGAGTTTTCGAATAGATAATTACCTGTGGGCTGTTTTTGTGGTTTTAATTGATCGAAAAGAGCAGCGATGAAGGGTGGACAAAAAAATAGCCACCCTTAAATAAAGGGTAGCTATTTGAAATTGCAGAGAGTGAAAGGAGAGAGGTTAGGGGAGATGTCACCCTATTGCTCAAAAGTAACTTCCAGTGCGCTCATTCGGTAGTTGTAAGGCCACGCTGTGTCGATTCCAAGCTCTTTGAGTAGCTTGGCGACGGTGTCAGGTTTTTTGCCGATAATCTTTTTAAGTGGAATGGTGATTGACATAAGATTTTATCCTCCCGTGCCTGAGTTATCTTTTGCCTCTAAACTCAAATGTAACTGAAATAGTTATTCTTGTCAAGTGTTTGTCCTTGAATGGTTGTTTTTTTGATCTCAGTCCTTCGGGTAAGGTATGATTGGAGGGTTGGCTGTTTTTAAAAAAAACGCCAATTACTCTCGACAAATAGACTTGCCCGTATTAGTATCAAAGGTTGATCATTGTTGATGGCGTCGCAAAAACTCACCAACTGCTGCGCCATTACAGAACCAGTCGTAATTGTCTCGCTGCTTCGATGTGCGTAAGTACGCCTCATTGCTCAACAATCACGTGCCTTGCATTTGGCGCTTTTTGCTTAGCCATCTGATTTTTTACTTTCTGTGAAAGCATTATTGTTGGACATTTGAGTGTTGTGGAGGCATTGCTGTTTTTGGGAAATTTATGAAATTAATTGCTGCACTGGGGGCGAATACTCTCCGAGTTTTTGAATCGTATGGCCGTTTTGGACTGTTTTTGTTGACGTGCCTATATTGTGCTTTAAAGCCTCCGTACAAGTTAAGTCCCATTATCCGCCAGATCCATTTCATCGGAGCTCATTCTTTGTTTGTGATCTCATTTACCGGTTTATTTACCGGGATGGTTCTGAGTTTGCAAGGGTATTATACGTTATCAAAATTTGGTTCTGTTGGAGCTTTGGGTGCGGCTGTTTCATTGAGCTTAATCCGCGAACTTGGTCCGGTGATTGGAGCCTTGATGGTTGTTGGTCGAGCTGGTTCAGCGATCTGTGCCGAAATTGGCATTATGCGTAATAGTGAACAGATTGATGCGCTGGAGTGTATGGCTATCGATCCATATAAGTACCTCATCGTTCCCAAGTTGATTGCCGGGGTCATTGCGCTGCCATTGTTGACGTGTGTGTTTGATGTCGTTGGCATCTTTGGCGGCTTTTTGGTGGGAGTTGAACTCTTCGATGTGAGCGCCGGAGCATATTTTCAGGGGATGTATTCCAGTGTAGACTGGCTGGATGTTGAGATGGGGCTGGTTAAGTCCCTAATCTTTGGTTTGTTAATAGTTTGGATCTGTGCGGCCAAAGGTTTTTTTCTCCATCTCGAACAAGATGGTGGTTTTGGTGCTGAAGGGGTGAGTCGTACCACCACCAGTGCTGTGGTGATGGCTTCGGTATCGGTGCTGGTGTGGGACTACCTGATCAGCGCAATTCTGCTGTAATCTGGGGGATAGAGGGTGGTAGATAATAGTTCAGAAGTTGTTATTGAGCTTGATAACGTCGAAAAATACTTCGGTCAGCAAAAAGTGTTGGACGGTATTTCTCTTAAGGTGCGTGCCGGGACGACGACGGTTATTGTCGGGGCTAGCGGGCAGGGGAAAAGCGTTATTCTCAAGCATATGTTGGGGTTGATGCGTCCCGATAGTGGTCGGGTGACGGTGTTTGGTCAGGATTTGGCCAAGGTTAGTAAAAAGCAGTTGCGTGAAATCCGCAGTAGTTTTGGCGTCTTGTTCCAGAATGTTGCCTTGTTTGATTCGTTAACCGTGTACGATAATGTGGCACTGCCATTGCGTGAGCGGACGCACGAAAATGAAGCTGATATCCGTAATAATGTGGAAGAAAAACTCGGTATGATGGGACTGGAGGGGCACGGGGAAAAGTTTCCCGCTCAACTCAGTGGCGGGATGAAAAAACGGGTCGGCTTGGCTCGTGCTTTGGTGTTGAATCCGAAGGTGGTTTTTTTTGACGAACCGACCACCGGCCTTGATGTCAGTAAAAGTAATGAGATGTATCGCTTGTTTTTTGAAACGCAGGCTCGGCTAAATTATACGGTGGTCATTGTTAGTCACGATGTCCCTAAAATTTTTAAGCTTTCTGACTATGTTACCTTGCTGGCTCAAGGTAAATTACAGGGCTGCATGTCTCCAGAGGCATTTCAATTGTCCGATAATCCACTGATCAGATCGTTTGTTCTGGAGACTATGGGGCCGATTTATAGTAGTGAAACTGAGGAGTCTCTTCTGTATGAAACGCTTTAATGTTGAAATTGTTGTTGGTCTGTTTATGTTGATTGGCTTTGGTTGTTTTACATATTTGTCGGTGAAATTGGGGGATGTTGATTGGTTCGGTAGTAATAATTATCGTGTCGAGGCACGTTTTGGCTCTGTTTCCGGGCTTAAACTGGGTGCTATTGTGCGGATTGCCGGTGTCGATGTGGGTAAGGTGTCAGCCCTTTCGCTAAGCCCTGACAGCTATGATGCTGTGGTACAGTTTGAAATTTACCCTGGTATTGAGTTGCCGGAGGATAGTATCGCTTCGATTCGCACTGCCGGGATTATCGGTGATCGTTATGTTAGTATCTCGCCGGGTGGGTCGCTGCAACTGATTGAGGCCGGTGGTGAAATTATTGAAACGGAATCGGCAATCAACCTCGAAGAACTGATTAGTAAGTATATCTTTAAACAATAAATAAAACGCACCAGGAGAAGCTGCGTGATTCGAACTGTCAAAATACATAATCTGTTGTTGATATTTATTATTTTAATAGCATTAGCTGGCCCCTGTTGGTGTGCATCGTTGAACAATGTCAATAACGATTCACTGATGACAGAACAGGGTGATGATGATTTCTTCGAGGATCTTTATGGAGATGATGGCGATGTTGATGCGATTGCCGATCCTCTGGAAACATTCAACCGGGGGATGTTCTGGTTTAACGATAAATGTTATTTTTATGTGTTGAAACCGTTGGCATGCGGTTTTCGCGTGGTTCCCGAGCACGTTCGTACCGGGTTGGGGAACATGTTTGATAACCTCAAATCGCCATTATACGCTGTCAATGCGTTTCTGCAGTTTAAGTTTAAACGCATGGCGAGTGAAACAACCCGCCTTGTTGTCAATTCCACCATCGGATTGGCTGGTTTCTTCGATCTTGCAGATTCTCTTTGGGGATTGGAGAAGAAAGAGGAGGATTTTGGTCAGACTTTGGGTTACTATGGCGTTGGTGAGGGGTTTTACTTGGTGATTCCTGTGCTTGGTGCGTCAAGTCTGCGCGATGGTTTGTCGATTATTCCCGATGGTTATGCCGACCCTATCTATTGGTTGGCGAACTTTGAAGCCACGCTGGCGTGTAAGGGGGTATCTATGGTAAATCGGACATCGCTGGATCGTGATACTTACGAGAGCATTGTTGAGGAGCAGTTGGATCCCTATCTATTTGTTCGTGATGCCTATACTCAGCATCGTCGTGGCAAGGTTGCTGATTAACAATGGGTTAGGAGGAATATAATGAAGAATTTATTTGTGGTGATTATGCTATTGATGTTTAGCTCTTCTGTCGTTGGAGCAGCGGCACCGGCCATAAGTGTTGAATCTGCTGGGCCGAAGGTGCAAATAAGGGCAACTGTTGACGCTATTTTAGATGAACTACACGCCGAAGACGAAGATCACCTTCTCAAGCGTCAGAAGATCAGTGATCTTATCCGGGATAATTTTGATTTTAAAATTATGGCGCAAGGGGCGTTGGGGCGGCAATGGCGAAGCGTGACGGTTAATGAACGCGCCAGATTTGTCGAGTTGTTTATTGATCAATTGGAGGAAACATACCTTGGTCGCCTGCGGGCATATACCGATCAGACAGTGAGTTATGGCAGTGAAAATATTCGCAAAAATCGTGCGGTGGTGGAAACATTTATAGAGGACGCTGGGGTTAAAATCCCTATTACTTATAAATTGTTACCCCGTGGTAGTGACTGGCTGGTCTACGATGTCGTTATCGAAGAAGTTAGTATGATTCGCAATTATCGCAGCACCTATGGTGATATTTTGCGCAGAAAAGGGATGGCGCAGTTGCTTGAAGATATGGCGCAGAAAATTGATGATTTAAAAAAACGTAACGGTGCTGAATTCGGGGAAAATCATGATGCTAAACAAGCATGATAGCCAGTGCTTGCAGATGAAACGGGACTTTCGTTTTTTCCGTTTTCTTGATGACAAGGATGTAGAAGATCTTTCGCCATATTTTAAGTGCCATAGTGCTCAGGCTGGTGAAAATCTGTGGGTCGAAGGTGATGACAGTGATTTTGTTGCCTTTATTATTAGTGGTAAGATCGAGGGTAAAAAGCAAACAGAATTTCGCGGGAAGCAGCTGGTTGTTGGCGTTTACGGTGTTGACTCACTCGCTGGAATGATTAGCATACTTTCCGGTGAACCCCGTCCAGTAACTGCAACAGCGCTGGAGGAAAGCAGAATGCTGTTGTTGAGCAAGAGAGATTTTGATGAGATCACTCAGCGCTACCCGGTATTGGCCGGGCGTTTAATGAAGGGTATGCTGTTTAGTTTGTCGCTGCGGCTACGCCAGTCTTACGAGCGGTTGGCGTCTATTTTTTAACAACTATTCAGCGTGATAGGCACACAACCCCATCCCTCGATTGTGTACCCCCCCCCTTTTTTTTCTATTCTCCTGCGCGTAGCCCAAGTTTGCTGGTGATATTGTTGCGTATCCAATTTTTATCCCACCATTCAATAGGATTCACCGGGACGCCGGAGATAATTACGCCATAATGGAGGTGGTCGCCACCGGCTAAACCTGTTGCCCCAGTGTGTCCGATGGTTTGGCCGCGCTCCACCATCTCACCCACGGATGCATTCATAGAACTTAAGTGGGCATACAGTGTTTGCAAACCCAGACCGTGATCAACGATGATGCACTGACCGTAGATGCCCATAAAATCAGCGTAAACCACTGTGCCGTTATTGGTTGCCGGTACTGCTGCTCGGGCTGTGGAAGCGAGGTCGATGCCGAGGTGGGTTTGTTGATCGATCTCTTTGCCATTGTACATGTAGTGACGCAGATCACCAAAGGTGGCACGGGTAGCGGCATTGGGTTGGCGTAAAAATGATTGGCTCCATTCAAACATGTCGCCTGTTTTTGTTGCTACCTCACCCAACCATGCGCGATTTTGCGGACGCATAGTGCCATTAACACTCATAAATAGCTCAAGTGGGGTTTTAGCTTCGGGAAATTGGTTTTGAAATTGGGGCATTTTGGTGGTAAGAAAGCGATCACTGATGTTAATCGTATCCACGCGAAACTTGCGCTGGTTTAGATGGTAGTAAAAACCACCTGCGCCGTGGTTTCCTGCTTCGTCGGTGGCGACGAGGCGCGGAATGGTGTCGGGATCAGTGTCGTATGGAAAGGCAAACAGGCATAGAAACTCGCCAGATATTTGTTGGTGACCGGGAAAGAAGTGATCACCGATTTTAATTCCCGACTTGGCAACTGCTTCATTCGTGGTGTAGACGATCAATCCTGCGCCACCCACATTAAGGTTGTGAGCAGTGCTTAGTGGCGCAATGACGGGGGCGCGGGTATCGCGCAAAAGGTTGATTGTTGTTGTGGAGCTATTGCCTTTGCCAAAATTGTAAATGGCGCGGTCGAGACTGGTAACTTGTATGGTCAACATTCCATCGCGTAAAAGAAGCTCGGACAAATCGAGATGCTCCGTTGCGTTATGTACGTTTTGCGAGTATGATTTGTTGAGTAATTTCACCTGTTTGCCATTCTGTAACACGCTAACGCTAACGTTAGCCAGCGCACTGGCATCGTCATTTAGGGTGAGAATAATTGGTGTTGTTTTGTTGATTGAACCTCGATTTGGCGACAAATGTGCTAGTGGACCTTGTCTGTCGTGAAAATAAAAATAACCGCCGCCACCAATGGCGACGAGGAGCAATAAAATAAAAAATGATTTAATTGTTTTCACGTTAACGTCCTTTTGTTTGCTTTTAAGGTTGATTCAGATTGACCATTAGGATTCGACAATTTGCTTGGCTGTGCTAAGCTAACATAATTCTAGCAGATTTACCGACGAGGTGAAACCGATAAGCTGTCTCAGTGCCACTCTCATGGAATTTTTGTTGGACAAAAATTATTTGCATCATCAGCATGGGCGTTTTAATTTTTCAGACTACAGTATATTGCGATGTTAAAATAGAGACGGGAGGAACTGTGGCGTTTAACAGTGGAAAAACATATAAAGATATGCTCGGTGCAGCTCAAGAGGCAGCGCAAGAGCACTGGGTGGTGTTGCAAGGACCATTTGAGCAAGTGATGGAGCAACAGCGCGATCATTTGCGTGAAATTGCTGGAGACTGGATACGTACCGGAATTAGTGACAAGGTGCTCGATACTCAGCTTGAAGATCTTCAGCGGATTTACATGCTGGTGTTTGAAAAAATTCCTCAGGCTGATCTTAATATTTGCCAAAAGGCTACAAAGGCTGCTCTTAATTGTTTTTGGGAAGCATTGATGGCTGCGTTATAGCGTCTTGTTGTTGGTTGACGGTGGCGACGATGGACATCATCTGTTGCAGCGGTTGCTGCTCTGCGTTGAGCCAACGGATATTGCAGCCGTGACGTTCCATGCGGCGAAACCATGTATCTTGGCGTTTAGCAAACTGATGGATGGCACTGGCTAGTTTCTGGGTCATATCGTTGCGATTTATCTGCTGTTGTAAATGCTGGGCAATGAAACGATATTCCAGCCCGTAAAATTCCAGTGTCTTCCAACTGACACCTTGGCTATGCAGTTGCTCTACCTCTTCGATCATCCCTTCTTGCAAGCGTTCTTTTAGTCGCTGGTTAATGCGCTGGCGCAACACACTGCGCTGCCAGCGTAAACCAAACACTAACGGATTTAGCTTCGGGATCAATGCGCATGGAGGTGTATTGATTTTGACCACGGCAATTTCAATTGCGCGTAATGTTCGTTCACGATCATCCAGATTGCTGCGATTGTGTTGCTTAGGTTGCAGTTTCAGTAGGTATTGTTGAAGTTCTTCGTCACTCAATGGTGCTAGTTCGTGGCGTAACTCGGTGTTTGTGGGGGCGGTGACCATGGTTTCGTTGCGTAAAATAGCATCAAGATACATTCCCGTGCCACCGCACAGCAGGGGCATGTTATTGCGCTTGTGGATGGAGTTGAACAGCGGCACAAAGCGTTGCTGAAACTGGAAGACGTCGAACGGATCGCCTGGGTTGACTATGTCGATCATATGGTAGGGGATTTCAGCGTATTCCCGCAGGTCTTTGCCGGTGCCAATATCCATACCGCGATACACTTGGCGTGAATCGGCAGAGATAATTTCAGCCTGAAGAAGTCGCGCAGCTTCAACAGCAAGATGGGTTTTGCCCGATGCCGTTGCACCAAGTAGGACGATAAGATTTATTGGATTGTTTGGCATGAGTTTCTTCTTTGAGTGTCGTGTGAAAAATAATAAGAAATTTGGGGGAACCCAAGGGACGTAGAACCCAAGGGACGCAGTAAAGTTGTTAAATTAACCAAGCAGCCTGTCGAACTTAGCAAGAATCTACTGCGAAATCGTCTGATCGGTGCATATCCCCTCATATTTTTGACAAATAGGCTCACTATTCGCTCTAAAATGTTGAAAATCTGCCATCGACCAGTCAATTTCTCGTTACGATTCGCCAAGCCCGACAGGCTGCTATATTTACAAATCTTGTTAGATTGTAGATCTTGGATTAAACGTGTAGGTAGCCAGAGGCATATTTGTGAATAAGGCTGCCTATCAAAGTCTGATAAGGCATTCCTTCTCTAGCTGCAAGAAGTTTGATTGACTCAAGGTCATTCTCAGAAATTCGAATATTGATATTCTTATTTTTCTTCATTGTCTGTTTTGCTGCAGCAATCATAGCTTGTGGAACAGGAGAACCTTGGATCTTACCGTTATTGTAGGCTTCAAGAATTTCTAACTCTTCTGCATCAAATTTATCTTGATTTTCAAATTTAGTCATCTTTCGCTCCTTTAAGCTCTTTATTTGCTTTTCTACTTGGAATTATAGTTTTTAAAAAATAATTTTCTCCATCCATCACATAAGGAACTAAGTGAGCATAATCATTTATCATGACTGTAATAATTCTTTGATTAGGATATTTCTCTTTATTCCAATGAGGTGCATCTGAAACTCCATAGCCGTCACTGATGGCTTGTGCGACCATCTCGAATGTGATTCCTCTGGTTTTGTATAGAAATTTATTTTTGTCCAGATTCCACTTAAACATATTTATGCTTTTATAACAATGTGTATGCATTGTCAATTTTATTAAATCTAACGTCACGGATGAACCGCTACAGTGAGGGCGCTGTCTGCGGCGACCTTACCAGAGTCGCATTCAACCCGGTTGTTCGCACGTCGTATCGGTGTTTGCCTCTACGGTCTCGCGCAAGCGTCGGTCAGGCTCGCCAAGTATTCTTCGCCTTTGCGAGACCATCATTTATGGGCTGGTGACCGCTACACAAGTCGTTGCAATGGTCTGGCTGGCGGTGCGGTTTTTCGGATTTCTGCCTTGATGCTTATAGTAACTATGGGACAAGCACTTTGTTGTTTTTGATGCTCTGGTTTTTCAGGCTCGTCAGTTGCGCCAGGTTATTGAAGGTGAAGCTGACACCTATTTGCCTTTGTTATTGATTTAGGGTGCATGGAAAACAAGGGACACTCCGAAAGCGCCGGTAAAAGTCGGTAAAGAACGAAGGGTGCAAATCCCTGTATGGCAAAGGCTAGCGACCAGCCATAGCCCTGAGTCATGCGTTGGCCATTCGTAAGGATGGCAGCGAA
>JAYEOA010000061.1:0-16852 GCA_034722515.1 Thermodesulfobacteriota bacterium
GATCAGGAACTTAGCGACGCCCGGGCTATGGCGTTCCGGCGTTTTGGCAGCGAGGTGCGCCTGGTGGTCAAAAAGAGCGATATGGGTGCGGTAGTAGTGATAAATCGGGTAACCTCTGATTAAACGCAGGAGGACAATAAGCGCATGCGAAACATACTGCGATACCTTCGAGGAAGGACAACATCGCGCTCCGGCTTGAATGTATCTCGTTTAGCTGATGAAAGCGGGCAGTCCACCATAGAATATATACTGGTGTGTTCCATCCTCATCGGCGCATTACTAAAGGGGCCGCATGTCTACAACAACCTGATCACAACCATGGAGAATAAATACCACAGCTATGCGTTTTCCGTTGCGATATCCGACCCGCCGCGAAAGGCATTTGACGACGAAATCCGCAAAGATGCTACCAAGATTGAGCATGTCCTTGATGTGCTTGAAGAGATTGAAGATGATATAGAACGTGCACATATCCCTGATCCAAGCGATATCCATATACCTAAAGGGATTGAAGAAATGTGGGATAAAATCACCCATTTGATCTGAACATTGCACCTGAATCACTAACCCGGGGTAAGAGACTATTATGCCAAAAATTGAACAAAGTGGAGAGAAACGTAAATCGCGCCGCTTACTGGGTCTGGCAATATTATTTGCCCTCCTGGCCGGGTTAGGCACGCTGGTACATCTTAAACTTCTGGAGCGGCGCCTTGAGCAACGTCTCGCCCCCCGGGAAAAGCAGATCGTACAGGTGGTGGTGGCAGCACGGCATCTGCAGGTAGGAAGTCCAGTCAATACATCAACTATGGCGGTTCGCACAGTGCCGCAGAAATATGTCAACACCGATATAATCACAGCAGATATGTTTGATTCAGTAAATGGGGCGGTTCTGAGCAAAGCCCTCGGGGAGGGCAAGATGCTCAGCTGTGACTACTTTGACCTGAATATCCCTAAAGACTTTTCCGGTACGATCAGGATGGGATACCGCGCCGTTACCGTCCAGGTTGGAGAGATCAACTCCATCTCCGGACTTATCCGTCCGGGCAATTTTGTCGACATAGCCACCAGAATCCACGCGGGGAATATTTCCGGCGAAACCGGCTCCGGCGAGGTGATCATGCCAGTGCTGGAGGATGTGCTGATCCTTGCAACGGATCAGAAAAGTGCACGCCCCAACGAAGATGAGTTCAAAAACCTCAAGGTATCCCAACGGCGCCAGAGCTACGATACCCTCACCCTCGAAGTAACCCCGAAGCAGGCGGCTCTGCTCACCCTCGCGGAGTCGCACGGATCCATAGTCGCCACCCTGCGCAATCCGGAGGATACCGCAGGATTACGCTACAACCGTATCGGTCTTAGCGATCTGCTAGGCAATGCCGACTCCCTGCTGAGCCAAGCGCAGACCAAACATGCCAATCGGAGCGTTGCCGGGGTACATACAGGGGCTGACGGTAGTCTGGTTACTAAAGGAGGAGTAAAGATTACCGATCCCAATGTGCGCATGAACAAGGACGGTCTCTTGGTAACCAATAATGGCACGGTTCTTTCCGGACGCGGTCTGGTAGTGGGCAAAGACGGTAAAATCTATACCAAAGACGGCAAACGAGTGGATACTGCAAGTCTGATCGCGGGCAGGGACGGTACTCTGGTGGACAAAAACGGTACCGTGGTGGATGGCAACGGCTACACCACTACCAAAGGCGGCTTTCTGGTGGATAAGGATGGCAATGTCTATACCCACGACGGCAATAAACTCTCCGGGGTCGAGGTCGGCAAAGACGGACGTGTTCGCACCCGGGATGGGAAGGTGCTCAATGCCGATGATATCAGCATTGACCCTGACGGCACGGTGCGTTTGAATGCGGACAAATCGAGCCCGATCAAACTTGATGCCGACGGCAACCCTGTGAGTGCTGATGGCACCCTTGTAGCAGCGCGAGACCTAGTCGATGTGGATAAGGATGGCGTGGTACGCACCAAAGACGGTAAAATCATGAAGGGCGTGCATGTGGGTAAAGACGGCAAACTCTATGATGCCAAAGGCAACGAGATGAGTGTCGAAGATGTCGCTCTTGCCTCAAAAGGGTTGCATAAAGACAAAAATGGCAACATTGTAGATGAGAAGGGCAATGCGGTAACAGCAAGGGACATGGTCGATGTTGATCCGGACGGAACCGTACGCACCAAGGATGGCAAGGTGATTGACGGGGCTTATGTGGATAAAAACGGTGTGGTACGCAATGCAGATGGTTCGGTTATGAATGCTGCTGATGTCGCCCTGCACGACACTGCGGCACAAGTATCGCAACAGCAGGGCACTGTACTCGCTGGAGTTACAGGGGAATATGACCCCGGCTTTGCCCAATCCGTCAGTAACGCCGCCCCCGCACCTGGCACAACTACCGCGTCCATGGATGTGGAATATATCATCGGCGGCGGTAGTGACGCAGTAGCGAAAACCTTTATGATCCATATCCGCCGCATGAATAACAAAGATAACGAGTAACGCAGTGAATGCATGTGCTACTAATAACCTTGGGATGACTGGAATGATAAAAGTAAACCGAGCAGGGCAGACAGAATGTACACACCCCTCTTCAACCCGCCTCCCAGCATGGCTGTACGTGCTGTTTATGGGGTTGCTGCTTGCGCCCTCAACTGCGCTGGCAGGAATGCAGAGCCTCGATATGTATGTGGGTGAGGTCAAGGTTCTCGAGATTAACAACATTGAGCGCGTTGCCATCGGCAATCCCGGCGTGGCAAGCAACAGTATTCTGCCCCAGGGACAACTGGTGCTACTGGCTGATTCTGAAGGGGTCACCCGCATGCACATCTGGCTCAAGGATGGGAGCGAGCGTGATTTTGAAATAACCGTACAGCAAAAACGTACCCTGGATAGTTACCAGGAGCTGGTACATCTGCTCGCGGACATCCCCGGTATTAAAGCCCAGAAGGTGGGAGAAGTTACTGTGGTAAAAGGCACTATAGCCCCGAAGGATAAAAATCACTACAATCGGATCATGACACGCTACAGCAATGTCCTGGATCTGGTTAAAACCAGCGATACTACTACAGATATTGAGCGCCTGCTCAAAGATATCCCCGGTATCAGTGTGGATGAAGTGGGCGGAGCGCCAGTCCTCTCAGGCGAGGTAAGTTCCGAATTCGCTCAGGTGATCAAAGTTGTAAAACAGAAATATCCCTCGCTCATGAATCTGACGCGTATCCATGAAGCTGTTGCCGGCAAGATGGTATACATGAAGGTACGCATTATGGAGATGAATCGCTCCATAACAGAAAATCTCGGTATCAACTGGAACGTAATGCAAGGGATAGCGGGACCCTCCTTCGAATTCGGTATCGAGTCAACTACCGATAATGATGACGCATCTATTCTCAATAACACCCAGCAAGGCAGTGTCCCCGGATCTCTCGCCGCAGCGGGCAAAAACAGCATTACCAATCCGGTAGGCTACTTCGGCATTGCCACTGGAGTAAGCTCCATACTCAATATCTACGAGGGCACCGGAGATGCCATTGTCCTTGCCGAACCGCGCCTGAGTACGCGTTCTGGTGGTTCGGCAGAATTCCTTGCCGGGGGTGAGTATCCCGTGCCGACAAGCAACTCCATGGGGGCAACAAATGTGGAGTTCAAGAAATACGGCATTCAACTCAACGTGCAGCCCACAGTTGATGACACCGGCAATATCCTTGCGCATATCGAAACCGAAATCAGCACCATCGATGAAGGCAACGCGGTTAACGGTATCCCCGGTATCCTCACACGCCGCACCAACACCGATGTGAGTCTTAAGGCGAAGCAAACTCTGGTAATCGCCGGGCTGGTAAAGGATGTAGCGCACAAAAACTACAGCCAAGTCAAATGGCTCGGCGAAATTCCGCTGCTGGGGAAATTATTCAAGTCCAAGGCTTTCCAGAATAAACAGACCGAGCTGGTGATTTTTATTACTCCGTTCATATATGACGCCGCTTCTGAGCTTAACCGCAAAGAGCTGGAGAGAAGTGAAGCCATCGACGAGGAGTTTGCACGGATTATCGAAGGGGAGAGCATCCTTGAATAGTCTGCAGTTTTTGCGCCGTAATCAATAACAGGACAACTATGCTGAATATCCGGGTAAAAGACAGTAAAGGCAATGAACTCGACTGTGTCGAATGCCATGATGATATTTGCACCATCGGACGCGGGGGCAAAAACTTTCTCCAGCTCAAGGGGTGGCGCATTGCGAGTAATCACGCCCAACTCGAACGCCGTGCTGATGGCATATACGTGCAGGACCTCTCCGGCGCTATCGGCACTCAGGTAAATGGTGCATTTATTGACTCCTATGGCCCTCTCACGCCCGCCGATAAAATCACCATCAGCAGCTATATCCTGAGCGCTGAAGATCCGGAAGTGCGTACTGCCGACCCGTTGCAGGGATTCATCCCGGCGAAGCCAGATACTTCCGAACCCCACCTTGAGGTCAGCGATTCTCAGACGGATGAAAATGCACGCAGGACTGGAAGCGAAACATCTACCCATGCTGCAGAATCTGCAGCCGAACAGCAACCTGGCCGCATAGAGGAGGATCCCGTTGCTACAGATACCCGTTTTGTGTGGCACAAACGTATCCACGCCCGACTCATGGAGGCCATGGATATTCGGCGCACCGATGTAGAATCCCTTGACGACAAGCAACTCACGGAACTGGTTCAGGGGCTGATTCAGGAGATCATTAAAGAGATTGATGCAGAAATTCCCGCGCATATCGAGCGTAAGCGCCTGGCGAAAGAGGTGCTCAACGAAGCCGTAGGTCTCGGACCTCTGGAGGACTTCCTCGCAGATGATTCCATAACCGAGATCATGGTAAATCAGTACGATAAGATCTTCTACGAGGCTAATGGGAAACTACATAAATCCGACGTCACCTTCAGCAGTAATGCCGCTGTACTTGCAGTCATTGAACGTATCGTCTCCCCGCTGGGGCGGCGCATCGACGAAAGTTCCCCTATGGTGGATGGACGCCTCAAGGATGGTTCCAGGGTTAACGCTATTATCCCCCCTCTCGCCATCAAGGGACCATGCCTTACCATCCGTAAATTCTCGCATAATAATCTTACGGTTGATGATCTGTTTCGCTACGGTTCCATCTCTGCGGGGGTGGCTCAGTTTCTCCAGCAAGCGGTAAAAAATCGTAAAAATATTATTATTTCCGGGGGGACCGGGAGCGGTAAAACCACTTTTCTTAATCTGCTTGCGAGTTTTGTTCACCACGATGAACGCATTGTTACGGTGGAGGATTCCGCCGAACTGCGCCTTGAACAGCCCAATGTTGTCACCCTGGAGGCACGTCCAGCAAACATGGAGGGCAAGGGGGCGGTGACGATACGCGACCTAGTTAAAAACTGTCTGCGCATGCGCCCGGATCGCATAGTAGTGGGCGAGTGTCGCGGCGGCGAAGCACTGGATATGCTACAGGCTATGAATACCGGGCATGACGGCTCCCTGACCACGGTACATGCCAACAGCCCGCGTGATGTTATCTCGCGTCTGGAGGTGATGGTAATGATGGCGGGGATGGAACTGCCGGATAAGGCAATTCTGGAGCAGATATCCTCAGCGGTGGATATTATTGTGCAGCAGTCGCGTTTTTCCGATGGAAGCCGCAAAATTACCCATGTCACGGAAGTGACCGGGATGGAGAGCGGCGTGGTACAGATGCAGAATCTGTTTACCTTCAAACAGAGCGGTCTGGATGATAACGGTAAGGTTCTCGGCACCCTGAAAGCTACGGGCCGCGTTCCCGAATTTTACGAAGATCTGCGCCAGTGCGGGTTGCAGGTCGATATGAGCATATTCGAGCAGGATTACGATGTTTGATCTGATTATTGCCATACTGGCTGCCATGGCGGTGGGAATACTCGCATGGCTGTTTTTTCAGTCCATGTACGACAAGCTCGCTTATTACCGCGACGTGGTAGAGGATATAACCACAAGTAAGTTCTCTGAGCTGTTTCTGTTTGTGGATGTGTCGCGCTATTTCTATTTCTACCTTCTGGTAATAAGCATCACCCCGCTGGTAGTACTGGAGCTATCGCGCGATCTACTCCTTGCGCTGGTTACCTTTGTGGTATTGCTATTTTCCCCCTTTATCATTCTGAAGCTCATGATTAAGAAACGCCTGCAAAATTTTGAACGCCAGCTGCCCGATGCGCTCCTGATGCTCTCGGGTTCACTGCGTGCAGGTGCAAGTGTTACCATCGCTCTGGATAACCTGATCAAGGAGAGTCCCGCGCCCCTGAGCCAGGAATTCAGCCTCATGGTGCGCGAACAGAAGCTCGGGCAGGATCTGGAAACCACTGTGCGCAATATGGAACGTCGCATCCCCCTCGAAGCGCTCTCCATGTCCTTAAGCGCCATATTGATTTCGCGTGAGGTAGGGGGCGATCTGGCTCAGACCCTCGAATCCCTCGCAGACACCCTGCGACGCAAACTAACTATGGAGGGGAAAATCCAGAGTCTTACCGCCCAGGGGAAACTCCAGGGCGTGGTGATGAGTGCCCTGCCCCTGCTCCTGATGTTGGTGCTTCTTAAACTGGAGCCGGACACCATGGGAATGATGTTCACCACCAAAATCGGTTGGGCAGTGCTGTTTCTGATTCTATGTATGCAGACCCTCGGGTTTATCGCTATCCGCAAGATCACCCGCATTGATGTATAAACCGGATGCAGCAGAAAGGAAAGGCGGGCAGATATGTTCATAATTGATAGCCTTGATCTGATTGTCAGCTTCAGTGTTACTGCTTTTATTTTGTGTCTGGCATTGCTGCTAGCTCAGATATCCAGGCAGATTCCTCCTGACGAGCGCGAGTTCATGGATCCGCTCCCCTCAATGCTTGAATTTATCTGGCCACTGGTGCGGATTGTGGCGTATTATGGCTGTTCACTCCTGCCCTACACCTACGTCAAAAATGTGGAAAAACGTCTGCGCCGCAATGGCATGGGATACATGATGCTGGCAGAGGAATTCCTTGCCCTGCGGGTTGTGGCGGCGTTTTTCGTCCTTACCCTCGGGTATATGCTTCTTGAACTGTTGGGCGAATGGAATAATATCCTGTTTCTGGTACTGCCTCTGACTGGGTTCTTCTACCCCGATATCTGGATGCGTGATATCCGCAAAAAACAGGTGGATGCGATCCTGCGCACCCTGCCCACCTACCTTGATTTTATCTGCATGGCGGTGCATGCAGGGCTGAACTTCTCCGGCGCCATCGAACAAGCACGTAAGAAAGCCCCGGCGGGACCGCTGGTGATCGAGTTCGGCGTGGTGCTGCGTGATCTGCGTGCCGGCATCCCGCGCTCCAAGGCACTGGAGCGCATGGCACAGCGTCTCGAGATCCATGAAGTAACCAGCTTTGTCAATGCCGTGGTGCATGCAGAAAAGATGGGTTCCACCCTTGCCGGAGTGTTGCAGATCCAGGCAGAGCAACGGCGCAACGAGCGCTTTCAACGTGCGGAGAAAAAAGCCATGGAAGCCCCGGTAAAGCTGGTTGGACCGCTGGTACTGTTTATCTTCCCCACAACCTTTATAGTACTTGCGTTCCCCATAATCATGAAATTCATGCAGCAGGGGTTGTTTTGAAACACGGACGAATATATGCCCAGACAGAGGATGGCAACACAGCAGTAATACTTCCTGCCGTAGCGAAAACTTCTACGGTACTCGAGCGGATGCGCGGTCTGCTGGGGCGTCCCCCGCTGGGCACTCAGGAGGGGCTGCTGTTGCAACCTTGTAACTCTGTCCATACTCTGTTTATGCAATATCCCATTGATGTGGTGTATCTGGATCGCAACTATACAGTGGTCAAACTGTTGCCTTCATTACCCCCCTACCGTTTGAGTATGGCAGGGCGTTCTACCGCAGTACTAGAACTGAAAGCGCACGAAGCAAGCCGCTGTGGTATAAAAGTGGGGATGCACCTTAAGTGGGAGGAAATATGCTAGAAGTAAAGCCTGGGCTTGTGATTTTATTTCTGTTTGTCGGAATGTCTTTAAGCGGCTGTGTGCGACCCGATCTGGAAACCCGGCGGCAAGAGGCCTACCGCCTTTACCAGAAACAGCAATACGCCGCTGCCGCACAGGAGTTTGAAGTGCTGGTGAAATATATTCCCCAAGATGCCGAGCTCTGGTTCCGCCTCGGCAATGCTTACACCCGCAGCATGCAGCCGAAGCGTGCCATAAATGCGTATGAAAATGCGATCCTGCGTGATCCACGGCTGGCGCAGGCGTGGTATAATAAAGGGATAGTACATGTGCAGCAGGGGCTTAAAACCTTTGTGGATATGCCGGAATATGTCGATTCTGACGATCCGGTGACGTGCCGGGGTATACACAAGCGTGATCAACTTCTAAAAGTACTTGCGCCTTCTGCTGAGGATTAATATGCGCCTGCGCAGGAAAAATAGCATATCCATCTCTAAAGGCAACAGTATCCTGCGCTCAATATCCGGGCAGGGGATGGTGGAGATGCTCGTGGTTCTGCCGGTAATGCTTCTCCTGATTCTCGCCACCATTCAGATGGCCCTTATCTATCACGCCAAAATCACCCTGAACTACGCTGTCTACGAAGCGGTGCGTGCCGGAACCCTCAACTGCGATAAGCAGTATCAGCAGGGCTACAACGGTGCCCTTTCCAGCGCAGGACAGTATGCTGCGGTACAGGAAGGGCTCGCACGCGGGCTAGCCCCCCTCTACAGCTACTTTGAACCCGATTCAAGCAAGCACAGCGATATGCACGATCCGGCCAAGAGTCAGGTGGAAGCGTTTCAGCAAGGACGCGACCGGGTATATGCAGACATGAAATCCAACCTTGACTTGGTTCGGATTGAACGTCTGAGCCCCAGCGAAAAAACCTTCACCGATTTTGCTATTGATGGCGTCATCCCCAACGACAATCTCATGTATCGCTCCAGCAGCAGTGGGCGTGAATCCAAGTCCTCCATCCAGAGCGCCAACATTCTCCATATTCGTGTAACCTACTGGTATCCGCTGTATGTCCCTATGGTAAATAAACTGATGTTCAACACCTTCATCTGCGGACGCGGACTCGGCGGAGGGTTTTTTTCCCGTTGGGCATCGCATCCTGCTTGTCGTGACGGCTCTCCCCGCATACCCCTCACCGCAACAGCAGCTATGCGCATGCAGGTTCCGGGCGAGAACAGCTCCGGGTGGTACACGCAGTAACAAATTGAATATCTCAGATAAGTTTTACAGGGTCTCATTGGTGACACATCTAACGGTGCGCCCGTTTTTGTCAAAACAGATGTTTTTTGACACCAAGCGACTGGTCCAATAGCGCCAAATATTGCCCTGTAAATTGGGGGTTTTGTGCTGGGGTGGTATTCCGTAGGCAACTTTCACCGCTTTTTTGCTCATGCCGGTTACCAGAACTCCGCGCAGTATGGCATTGATTTCACGTTCAGTCATATCTGCGGTTTGCTCTTTGAGTCTTTGCCGGGTGAACATTGACTGGCGATAGTTTTCAATTGTTTTGCCGGGGTGAAACTTGCGGCGTAAATGGACGCGAAAATGCTTGTTATCGCTCACTCGTTTGAAGCTAATGCTTTGAAATAGATGGATTTTTTCTTTGTTTATAGTGATATTCTTGACTAGGGTTCCTGCCGGAAGGAGCGTGCCGCGTTTGTAGTTAATGGCCCACATCTGGGTTGGAACCTCGTACCACATATTGTAGGTGGTGTAGGCGGAACCACCGGCAGTAGCCAGTGAAGCTGTTGCCAGAGTGATACACAAGATCAGTACGGATAACAGTAAGGGGGCACGTTGCATGTTAAGCTCCTGAGTGGCAATGTTCCGAGTAGGTAACAATCTGTAAGGTTTATGTAACCATTTATGAGCATTATAGGGTAAGTTATAGCATTAGTCAAAATGTCCACTAATTGGATTTGGTCTATTTGCGTAAAACTGCTCAGGCTAACATAGGGTTTATGACCAATCTAGTATAAAATGAGTGGTTTGAGGTCGTTTACTTGACGCAAGGTCGGGGTTGTAGTATTCTCAAGCATTGTTACAGAGTAAGGGTATATGGATGTCACAATTGCATGCCAGTTTTTGATCATTTGTGATGCGTGTTTATTTGAGGGGTGTCTCATGTTGTTTAGTGTCGGTGATAAAGCTGTCTACCCTGCTCAAGGAGTAGGAATTATTGAAGCAATTGAGACCAAAGAATATGGGGGCGAGGATCACGAATTTTATGTCCTGCGTATTTGTGATAGCGATATGTTGATCATGGTTCCGGTCAAGAATGTTGCTCATGTTGGGTTGCGCTGTTTGATCTCAAAAGAGCAGATCCATGAGGTTTACGCGGTTTTGCAGGATACTGATGTTCCGATTGGCAATATCTCGTCATGGAGTCGTCGTCAACGTGATTATAACGAAAAGATCAAATCGGGAGATTTACTCTGTGTCGCGGCAGTTTTGCGCGAGTTATATCTGATCAGTGCCGGTAAGGAGTTGTCTTACGGTGAAAAAAAGGTGTTAGAACTCGCCCGCCGGTTGGTGGTGAAAGAGATGGCCTTTGCCGAAGACGTGGATGAAGAGCAGATTGGTCAACGGGTAGACAAGGTTTTTGCGCGTTGATGATTCAGGTTTGTTAAAGTGTGAAAATGACCAGGTTTATCACAAACCTGGTTTTTTTCGTTTTAAAGGTGAAAACATGAGCGTCATAGTATTGATTCCGGCTGCCGGTTTGGGTCGTCGCATGGGCGGCTCAGTGAGTAAGCAGTATCTAAGTCTGGATGGTCGTCCGATTTTGGCGCACACTGTGGCGTTGTTTGACTCACACCCTCGGGTCGATCACATATATGTTATTGCTCCAGAAAATCAGCTCGATTTTTGCCGTGATGAGTGTGTCGAACCTTATCGATTTGACAAAGTACGTGACATCATTATCGGTGGTGAGAAGCGCCAGGACTCGGTACGTCATGGAGTGCTGGGTTGTCATGCCCAGCCGGGTGATATCTTGGTGATTCACGATGGTGTGCGTCCGTTGTTTCCCGCATCACAGTTGGATGCTGTGTTGGAGGCAGTGATTAAAACTGGAGCCTGTGTTGTTGGTGTGCCGGTAAAGGATACCATCAAGCGCGTACAGGGCGATGTTATTGTCGCAACGCCGCCACGGGAGGAATTGTGGGCGGCTCACACTCCGCAGGCGTTTCGTTACGAGCTGATCCACGCTGCTCATATTCAGGCACAGCAGCAGGGCTACTGTGGTACAGATGATGCGTCGTTGCTGGAATGGCAGGGGGTGCCGGTAACGATGATAGAAGGCAGTTACCGCAATATCAAAATTACCACGCCGGAAGATCTGCTGATCGCCGAGGCGTTTTTAGCTACGTCAAGCGAGGAGTGTTGCTGATGCGAATTGGTCATGGTTATGATGTGCATCGTTTGGTTCGCGAGCGTAAACTGATTCTCGGTGGGGTTGAAATCACACATACGCTGGGGCTGCTTGGTCATTCCGATGCCGATGTGTTGCTGCATGCTATATGCGATGCCATCCTCGGTGCGCTGGCTGCTGGCGACATCGGTCAACACTTTCCCGATAGCGATGGACAATTTAAGGGTATATCGAGTCTGAAATTATTAAAAAAAGTGATCGATCTGGCCGATGAGGAGGGCTGGGTCGTGGGTAATCTCGATAGTACCCTTATTGCCCAACAGCCGAAACTGGCTCCCCATTTGCCACAGATGGTTGAGAATATTGCCCGCTGCTGCGGTGTGGCGTTATCGCAGGTGAACGTTAAGGCCACCACGACAGAGCAGTTGGGTTTTGCAGGTCGACAAGAGGGGATATCGGCTCATGCCGTGGTTATCCTGACAGCGCAAGCTCGCGAACGAAAGGTAATAGTGCAATTATGAACAAAGAAAAACAAGTACAGCCGCAGGCACAGCCCCGAGACTTTATCCGTAATATTGTAGCGGAAGATCTTGCTAATAATAAACACGATGGTCGTTTAGCCACCCGTTTTCCGCCTGAGCCGAATGGTTATTTGCATATTGGTCACGCCAAGGCGATTTGTCTCAACTTCGGTGTTGCCGAAGAGCAGGGTGGCGAGTGCCATCTGCGCTTTGATGATACCAATCCGGTCAAGGAAGAGATGGAATTTATTGATGCCATCAAGGCCGATCTCAATTGGCTGGGTTTCGATTGGGGGAAGAACGAATACTATTCTTCCGATTATTTTGAGCAGCTCTACCAGTGGGCGGTGCAGTTGATTAAGGCCGGCAAGGCTTACGTCGAGGACTTGAGTGGCGAAGAGATGCGCCAGATGCGTGGCACATTGACGCAGCCGGGTAGCAACAGCCCGTGTCGCGCACGCAGTGCCGAGGAGAATCTCGATCTGTTCGAGCGCATGCGCAACGGTGAGTTTGCCGATGGTGCCAAGGTGCTGCGTGCCAAGATCGACATGGCGGCTCCCAATATGAATCTGCGTGACCCAGCCATGTATCGCATCCTCCATGCCCACCATCATCGCACCGGTAACGACTGGTGTATCTACCCCATGTACGATTTTGCCCACGGTCAGTCGGACTCGATTGAGCAGATCACCCACTCCATTTGTACCTTGGAGTTTGCCGATCACCGACCGCTGTACGATTGGTTTATCGAGCAATTGGGGATTTTTGCTCCGCACCAGTATGAGTTTGCCCGCCTTAACCTCGGTTACACGGTGATGAGTAAGCGCAAGCTGCAACAGCTGGTGACCGATGAGTTGGTGTCGGGTTGGGATGACCCACGCATGCCGACCCTGGTCGGGATGCGGCGGCGTGGCTATCCGGCGCGGTCGATTCGCACCTTTTGCGAGCGGATCGGCGTCGGCAAGAGCGATAGCTGGATCGACCTCAGCGTACTCGAAGAGTGTGTGCGTGACGAACTTAACGAAACAGCTCCGCGTGCCATGTGTGTGGTCAAGCCCCTCAAGGTGGTGATCACCGATTACCCCGAGGATAAACAGGAGATATTCGATGCGCCGGTTCATCCGCAGCAGCCACAGATGGGGCGACGTCAGGTGCCGTTCAGTCGTGAGATCTACATCGACCGCGACGATTTCATGGAAGATCCGCCCAAGAAGTTTTTCCGCCTTGGTCCTGATCGTGAAGTGCGGATGCGTTACGGTTTTGTGATCAAATGCAACGAAATCATTCGCGACGATAACGGCGAGGTGATTGAGTTGCGTTGTACTCACGATCCGGCCACCGTTGGCGGCGCTCCCGCCGAAGGGCGCAAGGTGAAGGGGATTATCCACTGGGTGGACGCCAAAACCGCCGTGACGGTGGAAGTGCGCCAGTACGACCGCCTGTTCCAGATGGAGCAGCCGGGCGGCAAAGAGGGCGATTACCGCGAAGATATCAATCCCGACTCACTTCAGGTATTCACACCTTGTTATGCTGAAGCTGGACTGGCTAGCGCCGAGCCGGCAGTAGCCTATCAGTTTGAACGGTTGGGTTATTTCTGTGCCGATAGCTGCGATTCCAAACCGGGAGCACTGGTATTTAATCGCACAGTAACCCTGCGTGATTCGTGGGCTAAAGTGAAAAAATAGACTGCTGTGTTAATATTGGGGAGTCAAAAAATATTAAAAAAGCCCTGAAATTATCCATATCGCAGTTGGTTCAAATTGGGTAAAGTTGGTCTCGATGCCACCAAGATCGAGACCAATGCCCCACCCCACCTCCCCTGTCCGACCCAAGAGATAAAGACTCTGCCCTAACAGCGGCATGACCGCTATCAAGTCTGCTCCAATATTTTTCTGGAATTTTTCAACTCCCCCTTCGACAAATAATGTAATCGTTAATTGCTTAAATGGAGGAGTTGAACATGATGAGATATTTGTACATTGCATTACTCGTATCGTTGGTCGCTATTTTTCAGACCGGATGCGCTGCCAAGCAAAATGTTGAGCCGATTGCAAGCCTTTCCCCAATTCCTATCTGCCAGAAAGATCTGCGTGCGCAGTTCTCTTCTGCCTCCTCAGAGGAGGAGGTCGAATCTCTCCTGACTGAAGCAGAGCAAGGTGGCTGCTGGGAGCATGCTTATCTTGAATCCTTAAAAGCGCAAGCCGCTATTTCCGAAAAACAACTAGCCAAAGGGCTTAAACATTTCAATCGGCAGCAAAGCGGAACAACCTTTGACGAAATCGCCGCTAAATATCTGACTGCACTTGTCGATGGTCGCATTGCCTATGGTGATGAGCAACAACGTTGGCTGGAAGCTTACAGCCGCTATTCCATCCGTAACGCACGTAGCCAAAATTCACAACAGCTTCGCTTGGTGCAGCAAGTTTGCTGGCGGTTAGATCGCCCATTATATACCCGTTTATTTGATTAACCGACCCATATACACAAGGAGATTGTCATGTTGAAACAAATAAGATTATTCATCCAGATTCTATTTCTAACTGTGGTGACGGTCGGTGTTACGGTGCCGGTTTCAGCCAAATCCACGCTTGGCCTCTTTGAAGCAGATCGGGCTGTCGAGATCGCCCAGCAATCACGTGATCGAGTTGAATTTAGTAGTAAAGGGGTGCACAGCGCCTCCAGAGATCTGTTCCAGAGTTTTGCCGAACGCACCGTGGAGCTACAAAAATTGCTCGATGCACGCCGCGAGTTAGAAAGTGCAGGTTTTTTACATAAGGATGATCCCGATGGTATTGCCAGGCGGGCGCATATCAATGGCCAGATTCTGCTTGAAGTTGGCAAGTTGAAGCAAGAGTGCGATAACCACCTTCCCGGTTTACTCGGTTCCCTCGAATCTTTTGACAGTGCCGTTGCTGCGTCGCTGATCGACAGTCAGGCAACTCGCAGTATCAACAGCAATTATGAGCTGGCCCTCGACCAGTATCTTAAACAGGAACGCAGTCATTACCTCAAGGCAAGCAAGGATGCGGAAAAATCTCTCGATGCGTATCAGAACGAGCGTGATCCACGTCTAAAAGAGCGGGCGCAAAATCGCTATCGGATGGCAAAACAGCGGCTGCGTCAGATCGAGATGCGCCGTCAACTATACGAGGCTCGCCTGATGGCTTCAGAAATGAACCAGAAAGTCAGCAATAAAATTCGAGAAAAGATCCGTCTTGAAGGTCACAGCGTGCCGACCAGATTTCGTCAGGTGATCGCCAGTCTGTATACCACCTTCGCCCGGATTACCCCGATTGCCGAGGTCGGTGGAACCAGCGCACCGGATATCTGGGGACAACTCGGGTTTGCTAACTTAGAAGAGATGAATAACAGTCTGCAGGTGGTTGATGGGGCGATCGGTAAATTGGATGGGGTGCTTAACGACATGGTCACTGACGTCATGAGTGGACTCAGTAACATTCAATCCGTTGATGATGCCGGGAGTGCTGGAGGCTCGTTCAGTGTTGAAGAAGAGGTGGAATATCTGCGTAAGCAAAGAGAATCTTGGGAAGGATAGGGGGCAACTATGTGTTATCGAATAACCAAACTGTACCAGCTTTTGTTGATTGGCATTATTATTATGCCCTGTGTCCTCCTTGGGCAGGCTCATGCCGAATCATTATTTGAACAGTACACCACCAAAAACGCTGCCGATCTCAAAGAAGAAACTTGCGAGATGGGGCAGCAGTTAAAAAGTTATTTCAATGCCGATAATATCTCCAGCAGACAACGGCAGATCGATTTTTCCGAGTACCGCTCCAATTTTAAAAAAACCTTACTCTATGGAACCCGTCTTTCGACTTATAGTGAATATGAACGGGATCTCGAATTTGCCCGTGATAAAGAAATCTTCAAAGGACTGCCGCAAGATGTTGAGGCGGCACAAGGGGTTGATGCGAATCAGCAACGGCAGGATTTCATGGCAAAGAAATATCAGCGGATGCAGCAGAATGTTGAAGGTGAGATTTCAACATACAGCGATCTGCTCCTGATCGCGCTGGAAACTTGCGAGAGTACGACCCGTCAGGACATAAGTGGTATTCAGGATGATGCCGAATTTATTGATGAGATGCGCGATTTGCTGCGCAGTGACGAAGCCCGTCATTTCCAGAAGCGCCAGACGACTCTGGCTCAACGCTGGCCAACTCTCAACCAACGGATTACGGCTCAGATGACACTGTGGCAGACTCCGGCCATCAAACCGAATGCACCAATTATCGATCCGCAGATTATCGAGGCTCTGTGATGAAATCTGTTTTGACGCACAAGAATGGTCGTCTGCGCATCGGGCTGATCTCCTGCGGTATCTTTCTGTTGCTGTTGATTATTCCAGGAGTGACCATGCAGTTGAACAAGAGTGCCGAGCGAGTGCTGGTAAAGGTGAAGCATAAATTTGTCGCCGAAGCGCAAGTGAAACCGGCAGATATTCAGCAGAAACCTGAAATGACGGCACAACAGAATCAGAACATCCAGCTTGTAAAACCTGCAGCCGCAAACAAACAAATGACCGAGGTCGCTACAAAACCGGTAAAAGACAAGGCTGCGGAAGATAGCCCAGAACGCAAAGCAGTTGTCGCGCCAAAATCAGTAAATAAAGCACTGCAAACAGAAGCTGTGGTTCTGGATAAAACTGCGCAGGTAGAGCGACCGATAACGGAACCGGTCGTCCCGACTGCCGAGACTGCCGAGACTGCCGAGACTGCCGAGACTGTCGAGACTGTCGAGATAGTTATGCCCGATTCAAAACTGGTCGCTATTCCAGATGGTGTTGAGGTGCTCGATTCTATAAAACCAGCACCACAGGCAGACAAACCGTTAACAAGCAAAGGGACGCCGAAATCGGTCATTGTCCCCAGTGAGGAATATCGCCAGTTG
>JAYEOA010000061.1:16952-19492 GCA_034722515.1 Thermodesulfobacteriota bacterium
GGTCGCTATTCCAGATGGTGTTGAGGTGCTCGATTCTATAAAACCAGCACCACAGGCAGACAAACCGTTAACAAGCAAAGGGACGCCGAAATCGGTCATTGTCCCCAGTGAGGAATATCGCCAGTTGTTCCACGGCTGGCGCAATGCCGGTGACGACAAAATTGAGGGAGAAAAACCGGCGCTGCTGGTGGAAAATCTGCGCCAAACCTTCGATAGCTTTAACATGAAAGCGATTGTTTTGCGAGGTGGTCAAGCATTTGATCTCCTCGATGGTTCACGGCTCCCGGATGGTTTTCTTGAAAGCTACGCAACAACTGTTTTTCAGGTCGACAATCCGTGGCAGGATTGGGATGCAGAATTGAAAAAACAGGGATTGCAACGCGGCAGCCAGGTTCAGGTGCGTTACTACATGTATGATTTTATCCACAACGCTATTTATTCCAGGACCAAGCAGGCAATAAATTGGGCAAAACGGCAGGGATTGTTAAGTGTCGATCGGCGGGCAGATGAACTAGAAGTACGCGGCCATGCCTATCTGATTAAACAGCAAGGTGGCGGTCGCTTCGGGGTGTTTGTGCCGCAACAGATTTTGACCGTAAGCGGTAAGCCGATTGAGGTTCCCAGCGCAGTTTTTGCCGAGCAGCAGGATGTCGCTCAGTTGCAGCAGGCGGGGATATTGTAGAATCCCCCTTTGTTAAAGGGGGAGGCTTAAAAGCTCCCCTCTTTAGCAAAGAGGGGCTGGGGGAGATTTGTCAGTATTGCTCCTGACCCTAAATCAAGAACGGATTTTATATGGAAGCACTTAGTTGGATATTTAAAAACTTCGGATTCTTTTTTGCGGCGGTTTTTCTCCTCTATATTTTTCTAGCCATTCGCAATTTGGTTCAGCTTTATGATTACCTGCGCCATGTCGATACAGTGCAACGTGGCAGTGCGCTCGGTTTCCTGCAGCCGTTGTTTGACCGGCTGCGTCAGGCGCGGCTTAGCCGTTCACGCAGCTTTGAGTCGGTGATTGATGCCATCTGGGCCGATTTTGACAGCCGTATCTCCAGCTGTCACACCACCCTGAACGGTTATGTCAGCACTCTGGTGTTGATCGGTTTTGCCGGAACCATCTGCGGTTCTATCGGTGCTTTTCGCGAAATGTTCAAAGGGTTGGCGGATGGCCGCGCTGCAACCGAAGCTTTTCTGGCATCGTGGAACAGTGGGCTCTCCACCGCCCTCTATACTTCTCTCGGTTCCGCTACTGTCGGTGCCGTCATTATCACCCTTATTTGCTCCCGCTGGATGCAGCAGCGGATCAAGCAGATGGAGTCTCATGTTGCCTTGGCGATAGCTGATATTTTAGAGGAGGAAACCCATGAGTCGCCGTCGGCGTAATGCAACGGTAATAGCCGGGGCGGGGCATGACTCTGGCAAGGATCTGTTTGCCTATCTGTTTTTGTTGATGGTGATATTTGTCTTCGTGTTGTTGATGACACTACATCAAGTTCAAGGCGCAACTGAGCAAACCACCGCGCCAACAACAAATCAGCCGCAGGAGAACTCACTGGTTAAATCTATCAATCAACAACAGTTTGGCGTGTTGGTAAAAGTAGATGATCAACTGGTGCTGCAGTTTGGGGATCAATATTTTCGCCCCCAACAGGATCTGGAGCAATTGCTGGCATCACCGTATTTGCTGAGTGAAACTGATGCAACCGGCCATGAGCGCAAGGTTCTCTATCTTGATGCCGATCACGGACAGCAGGTATTGCTTACAGAATATCTGAGTTCGTTCCAGTCCCTCAGTCGCGCCGGAATTGATGTCGCCTTTGCCAAAAGGATGGAATGATGCTTCGCTATTTAAGATTTGTGTGGCTGTTTTCGGTGATATTCATTTTGTTGGCAAGTCGTTCCCTAGCCGCTGACCCCTGGGGTAAATTGCAGGATAAGTTTAACTCAGCAAATAAACAAACCGTACCTACTGTATCCACAGCTAAATTGTCTGAAGCCAAACCTCTACCCACGTTGACCGATCCATGGGCACAATTGCAAACCATTTACCTACCTTTTAGTGTTGAAGACGAGGAAATTGCCCAAGTCGATCCAGTGGTGGGTAAAAAACTGGCGGCACAATTTCACAAATCCCTTGAACCGTATCGTCAGCTGATTATCGAGGCATCGACACGTTTTAATGTGCCAGTGGAAGTTATCGCTGCGGTTATCATGGTTGAATCGGCTGGCAATTCACAAGCTGCGGCAAACACCAGCAGTGCCAAAGGGTTGATGCAAACTATCGACGCAACTTTCGCCGCCGCACGCAAGGCGTTACACAACCAAGGGGTGTATATCCCGAATAATCCCTTTGACCCCCACGCTTCGATTATGGCGGGAACCTGGTATCTTGATCAGATGTTTAAGCAAGTTGTCCATGACCGTGGCCCGGTACTTAATCGAAACAGCATCACCTCGTGGCGCTTGCCGAGCGAATATTACTACGCCGGACCGGGGCATGGGCGTAAACGCAATCAAATAGTGATCATTTACGCTGGCGGTAA
>JAYEOA010000061.1:19592-33773 GCA_034722515.1 Thermodesulfobacteriota bacterium
ATGACCGTGGCCCGGTACTTAATCGAAACAGCATCACCTCGTGGCGCTTGCCGAGCGAATATTACTACGCCGGACCGGGGCATGGGCGTAAACGCAATCAAATAGTGATCATTTACGCTGGCGGTAAGCAGATAAGGGTGGACAAATCGGGTTATTCCAACAAAGTATTGAAGTGGGCGCGGATTATGGAGGGGAACTCAGTGGTGTCCGGTTAAGAGTTTGCCTGGACAAAAATAACTGAAATTTAATCCCGATTTTCGAATCTCCCCCAGCCCCTCTTTGCCAAAGAGGGGAGTTATTGGATCACTATTTTGGTAACGGGGTAGCTTAGCTTCCCCCCTTAGACAAAGGGGGATTGAGGGGGATTTGGGTTGAGGTGCAAGTACACATGAGTAAAGTTTCGCGGCTGGAAAGCCGCTCCTACAGGAGTGGTTGTGTAGGAGCGGTCTCCCGACCGCGAATTGGTTTAAGCTTTGTAGGTTGGGTAGAGTGCAACGAAACCCAACCGATTTTTAATGCAAAAGATTTGAAACCGAATAAGCAAAGGGCAAAAATGGCCACAGATGAACACGGATAAGGTCGGATTACGGTCAAAATCTGGATCGCCATAAATTTGGTTTTGAATGTCAGGTTTCATCTGTGAACATCCGCCTTTATCTGTGTTCGAGAAAGGGTTGAGATTATTTGTTGATGTTTAAAGCTCTTCCTCTATTAAATTGTTTAATGTATAGTTTAATAAATTCGCAAATGTATGGAGGAATAGATGCCGTTTTCAAGTAAAGATATTGTACCGATGAAAGAGGTGCGGGCCCATTTTACCGCTCTGGCTGAAGATGTTTGTGCCGGACAGGAGAAAATTATCACCCGTAATGGCAAAGCCTATGTTGCCCTGATTGATGCAGAACGGCTCGATTATTACCACCAGCTCGAACGCCAGAGTATCCATCTGTGCCTTATTGATGAAGTAGAGGCAGGACTTGACGATGTCGAACAGGGTAACCTTCTAAGTGTTGCGGAGCTGAAAGCCGCTTACGGGCTGGATTGATCTTGAATGCAACTGCACGTCACCCATAACTTCAAGAAAAACCTGGACGGGATTGAGGAATTTCTGGTGGAAATCGATGCCTGCCATTCTTTTACTTCTCTTCTCGACGATCTTTTCGATCAGGTTTTCCCCATGTTGAAGCAATTTCCGGAATCGGGGATCGATTTTTTCCGTCATCCGCCGAAATCCCAAGCTGTGCTGGCACGGCTGGTTAAGTTGCGTGGTTCTAAACTGCAATTGCGTGAGCTGATCCATGGGGATTATTTGCTTCTCTATGGGCTTTGTGGACAAAATCTGTACCTGCTGTCGATCAAACATCATCGCCAGTTGTCTTTTGATCTAAGCGATTATTTGACAGTATAAGAGTTAGCTGCCCTCTATGTTATTGCCGCGGGTGGATTAGAATCGAAAACCCCAAAGGCAAAATTGAACACAGATGAACACTGATAAAGGTGGATAAAGATCAAACTAAAAAATGGATTTGATTATCGAATCTCCCCCAGCCCCTCTTTGCCAAAGAGGGGAGTTTTTGGACCACTATTTTGGTAACTGGGTGGTTTTGCCTCCCCCTTAGAAAAAGGGGGATTGAGGGGGATTGAGGGGAATTTGCAATGCAGGTTAGGGATAAGAAAGTTTTGGAATATTTGCTGGAAGCCTTCGATATAAGCCAAGAGAGGATGTTTGTGGTTCGCTCCTGGACTGGATGATTGACCATGCAAAAAAAATACGATAATCTGCCGGTGTTTATTGTATCAGCGTATTGCTATAACGCTGCGAGGGGAGCCATTAATCTCCCACCTTTCAATTTTTCTTTACCCTTTTTATGGATTGACAATCGATGAAAGCTGCTTGCCGCTACCTTTGTGTTGTTATGTTTCTGCTTGTCGCTGTCCCGCTCCCTGCCGCTGAAGTGAAAAACGTCCAGGTTTATCAGCAAGGGAATAAGGCAGTTTTTACTTATGATTTAGTCGGGGGTAAAAGCCAAGATACGGTTAAGTTGAACTTGACTGTTGCTGGTAAAAACTACACTCAGAGCCGCCTCCATTTGAGCGGAGATATCGGCAGTGTGCGTCCCGGTAGCGGTAAACGGATTATCTGGAATGTGCTGCAGGATTTTCCCCGTGGGGTGGGTGGGGATCTGCGCTGGGAGCTTACGGGGAGCGGTATAAAGAAGAAAGTTGCAGCTGTTTCTGCGACCGGACGGACTTATACCGACCCGACCACCGGGCTGGAATTTGTGTTGGTCAAAGGCGGCTGTTACCAGATGGGCGATACTTTTGGTGAAGGAGAAGCCGATGAGAAGCCAGTACATGAAGTGTGTGTTGATGATTATTACATCGGCAAAACAGAGGTCACAGTCGGTCAGTTTCGCAGGTTTGTCGATGCGACCAGCTATCGAACCGAAGCGGAAACAGGTGATGGCTGTTATGTGTACAATGGCTCGAACTGGAACAAAGAACGCGATAAAAACTGGCGTAATCCGGGATTTAGGCAGGCCGATTCCCATCCGGTTGCTTGTGTCAGTTGGAACGATGCCGGTGCTTTTATTGGCTGGCTGGATAAAAATTCCAGTCAACAAGTCCGTCTGCCCACCGAGGCTGAGTGGGAGTACGCTGCTCGCAGTGGTGGTAAAAATGAGAAATGGGCTGGGACAAGCAACGAATCGTCTCTGGGCAGTTACGTCTGGTATAGCAGTAATAGTGGCAAACGAACCCACCCTGTGGGTGAGAAACAGCCGAATGGTCTTGGCCTTTACGATATGAGCGGGAATGTATGGGAGTGGTGCCAGGACTGGTATGGGGATAAGTATTATGGCCAAAGTTCCCGCAACAATCCGCAAGGAGCTTCAACGGGCTCGTACCGCGTGGATCGCGGCGGCGGCTGGGACTACGATGCCTGGATCGCGCGGGCGGCCTATCGCGGCGGGGACGGGCCCGACGATCGCAACGGCAACCTGGGGTTCCGGCTGGTTCTCCCCTAGAGGCAAGCAGTGCGGAAGCGCCACTGGAGGTGTCGCGGGGCAGCGTGGCGGAGCCCGCCCCGCGGACACCGTAAGGGTGCTGGAGCATGTTTTTATCATGTAGTCCACCGCGTAGCGGTGCAAGATTGTCCATTAAAGATTCACCGGATATTAAGGGAAATGAATGCAATACAAGTTTTTTCGTGTTTCGGCGGTTACGCCGGGTGACAGTGAGGAAGATTTTAACCGTTTTCTACGCAGCAACCGGGTGCTTAACGTTAATCGGGAGTTTGTTGAGCAGGGTGAAAATTCTTACTGGGCCATGGCGGTGGAATATTTGACCGGAGAACCTGCCACCCCAGCAGAAAAGAGACCACGCCAGCGCAACCGGGTGGATTATCGTCAACTGTTGAAGCCGGAGGATTTTGTCCTGTTTGCAAAACTGCGCGATTGGCGCAAAAAGACGGGCGAAAAGGAAGCGGTTCCTCTGTACACCATTTTTACCAACGAGCAATTGGCAGGCATGGCGCAACTGCGGGTCAGCAGTCGCAATCAACTGGCCGAAATAGACGGTGTTGGCAAGGGCAGGCTAGATAAATACGCCGACGCTGTCCTGGCAATTATCGCAGAGAGGGCCGATGAAAAGGGCGGGGAACCTATATCTACGGATTGCTGAACCAGACAACCTGCGACTGGCGTTTCACAAAGCCTGCCGGGGTAAGTGCGACCGGTGCGAGGTTGTGCAGTACCGGCAGCAGTTGAATGGGAATCTGGCTCTGCTGCGACAGCAACTACTTGATCAATCGCTCAGCGTTGGTGACTACCGGTTTTTCGAGGTTTTCGATCCGAAGCAGCGACAGATTTGTGCGGCGGCTTTTAGAGAGCGGGTGTTACACCATGCGATCATGAATATCTGTGATCCGGTTCTTGATCGCTATGCGATTTTTGATTCTTATGCCTGTCGTCTTGACAAGGGGCAGCGCAAGGCGATCAGCCGGGCACAGGAATTTTCCCGCCGTGATTCCTGGTATCTGAAGCTGGATATCCGCAAGTATTTTGACAGTATCGATCATGAAAAGCTGCTTGAATTGTTGCAGCGCAGAATCAAGGATCAACGACTGCTGGCGTTGTTTGTGAAGATCGTGGAAAGTTACAGTACGGCACCGGGTAAAGGTTTGCCGATCGGCAATTTGGTCTCCCAGCATCTGGCCAACTATTATCTGGGTCGGCTTGATCACTGGATCAAGGATGATCTGGGGGTTCGTGGGTACCTGCGCTACATGGACGATTTTCTGCTGTTTGGCACGACACGACAGGAATTGAAGCTCAGGTTAGGACAGATAACGATGTTTCTTGCCGAAGAGTTACGGCTTGATCTGAAAGAAAATATTCAACTGAATCGCTGCCGTCTGGGCATTCCGTTTCTTGGTTACCGCATTGCGCCAGCAAATGTTCGTCTTACCAGGCGCAGTGGTGACCGTTTTCGGGATAAGTTGCAGCTGTATGAAGCACGTTATCTTGATGGCAATTGGGACGAACAACAACTGGTCAATCATGTGCAGCCGTTGGTCGAGTTTACCCGTTTTGCCAATAGCAGTGGGCTGCGCAGACAGATTATCGAAGCATCTGGGGTAGCACTCTAAAGGGCTCGAACCGCGTGAATCGCGGCGGCAGCTGGAACAACAATGCCAGGAACGCGCGGGCGGCCAATCGCAACAGGAACAGGCCCGACAATCGCAACAACAACCTGGGGTTCCGGCTGGTTTTTCCCACAGCTCAGCGGGAGAGGCGGATGCCGCCCCCTGAACCGAGCGCTATCCCGTCCCCGAAGTTTTGGGGCAAAAAGTGCAGGATCGCCCGGCGGCTGGTAGAGACGATGGATGTCGTTTTCGAAGGTGGCCGGGCGGGTAAAACCGAAAAACCAAAGGCAAAATTGGCCACAGATAAACACAGATAAGGGTGGATTAAGGTCAAATCAAAATCTGATTTTATTATCGAATCTCCCCCAGCTCCTCTTTGCTAAAGAGGAGGTTTTAACCACCACCTTAGCAATGGGGTTGCTTAGCTTCCCCCTTAGAAAAGGGGGATTGAGGGGGATTTGTCCATGTAGAGGCACATCAGGAGGTTATAACCATGCGCAATTTTTTGATTCTCATCACCTTGCTTCTCCCAACCACCTTGCTTGCTGCCCAAGGCAGCTTCAACCTGCGTGTCCTACCGCAACCCCCCGATTTACAGGTAACGGTCGAGTTCTCAGAACCCTCCGGTAACCGCATCCTCGATGCCGAAGAAACTGGTCATCTGACTCTGACCCTATCCAATAATGGCAAAGGCGATGCCTTCGACGTGGTTGCCAAGCTATCAACAGCACGTAACTTGACAGGGCTCAGTTATCCGCGCAGTGTCAGTTTAGGCACCGTTGCCGCTGGGCGCAGTATCAACAAAACCATCGAACTAACCACCACGCAAAGCCTGCCCGACAGTAACATCAAAATTGAAATTGACCTGCGTGAAGCCAACGGCTTCGATCCTTTCCCGGTTTCGGTCGCTTTCAGTTCAAAAGCGTTTGTGCCACCTAAACTTATCCTCGCCGATCTGGGAATTGATGATCAGAACAGCAACGCCCGCGTTGAGCCGATGGAAATTGTCACCCTGACTGCACGGGTGCAAAATGTGGGGCAGGGGGAAGCACGGCAGGTGAGTGCCACGGTTGAGCTGGGACAGAATGTTTTTCTGGCAGGGGATTCAAAAACCCGCTTTGTCGTAGGTGAACTGGCTCCCGGTGCTTATAAAGATTTGGTCTTCAGCGTCTATACCAACCGTCGTATTGCCAACGGTGATGCTATCCCTATCCGTTTGAAAATTGGCGAAGCCCGGTCTGAATTTCATCATAAAGCGCCTTTGCAATTGACCATGAACGCACCAGCACGACAGGCAAAACAGATGGTGGTTCAGGCGCAACCAAGTGCTCCCGCTGCGCAGATCATGACCAAAACGACCAGCCTGCGGGTTGACGTTGATCACAATATCCCTAAAGGGAAAAAGGGCGGTAAGTACGATATTGCAGTCGTTATCGGTAACCGCGATTATACCAGTGTGCAGGGTGTCGATTACGCCATCCGCGATGCCCAGATCATGCGCGAATATCTGACCACCACTCTGGGGTTTAAATCTGAAAATATAATTTACAAAGAAAACGCTACCCTCACCGATTTTAACGAGATCTTTAGTGCCCAACTGCCCAGCTGGGTCGATCCCAAAGGAAAGTCACGGGTGTTCGTCTACTACACCGGCCACGGTGCTCCCGATCTTAATAGCGGTGACGCCTATTTTCTCCCGGTTAACGCTAATCCCCAATATGTCAGTGCCAGTGGTTATGCGGTGCAATCACTTTATGCCAACCTGGCTAAACTGAAAGTCAAAGATCTAACCGTGGTGCTTGACGCTTGTTTCTCCGGTAGCTCCGAGAAAGGGATGTTGTTTAAAGGGATCAGCCCGGCGATGGTAAAAACCAAATCCCTTGCCCGTGGACCACAAAATTCCACCGTTTTTACCAGTGCCGGTAAAGATCAGGTCTCTGCTTGGTATGAAGAAAAAAAGCATTCACTGTTTACCTACTATTTCCTCAAAGGGTTGCAAGGCGGCGCCGATGTCGATAAAAATGCCAAACTGACCGTCGGCGAAATGGAAACCTATTTGGCTGAAAATGTGACGTATAAGGCTTCACGGCTGAAGCGGATAACTCAGCAGCCGAAGGTTGATGGCGATCGGACGGCGGTGTTGGTGAGTTATCGGTAGGGGGTTGAAGGTTGAGAGAAGAATTTAAGGTAATACTGGAATTATAGGCTGCTAGACTACGTAGCTGAAGAATTATGCGGCTTGACGGTCATATCCACACCCAGTACACGCATAACGGCGAGCATTGTTTTGAGGGTGGGATTCCCCTGCTCACTGAATGAGCGGTAGAGTTGCTCACGGGAAAGCCCGGTTTCTCTGGAGAGCTCTGTCATTCCTTTGGCGCGTGCAACTACGCCCATTGCTTTGGCGATATATGCAGTGTCACCTGTTTCTAACGCATCAGCTAGAAAAACGGCAATGCACTCTTCATTTTCCAAAGCTGATGCCGGATCGTATGCATAGATAGGTTCATTCATGACTTCCTCCACTGTGTTGCAAGCTGTATTGCGGTCTCTATATCTTTTTGCTGGCTGTTCTTGTTCCCTCCGCAAAGCAATATTACAACCTCATTACCTCATTATCTCGTTGCTGAAAATACACTCGGTATCCGGGGCCATGATGTACGCGCAATTCGCTCACTCCTTGACCTACCGGCTTTACATCCCCGGGTAGACCATTGGCTAAGCGGAATATTCTCGCGGCTATCATTGCTTTGGCTCGATGGTCTTTAAGCTTGCGCTGCCATTTTTGGTATGTGGCTGTTTGTTTGAGTTCAAGCATATGCAAACTGTAGTTTGTAAACAACGAAAATGCAAGTGCTTTAAATCCCTTTTTTAACAGAAAAGTAACTACCCATACCTCTCCAGTTGGGCACGTGATCCCCATAGCAAGGGTATTTGTCGCCATGGATGGCGACAATAAGCCCCATGGATGGGCTCGTTGCGTCCCTTGTTATGGGGATTGCGTGCCCATCACGCTGAGTAGTTACACAGAAAATAACCATTCTATACAGCTTCCTCGCCCGAGCAATACCGTGCAGATAGCAGTAGTGCTTATGTGTTGAGCTCGATGAGTTTGTCGGGTGCATCTGTTGGATGCTTGTCGCGTAAGAAAAAGTGGAATTTTATTATTAACCTTCGATTGTCATATTACGGTTGAAACTTTTTATCCTATTTTAGGAGGGTACGATGCGTACATGTCATAATTTGGGGCTTATTTTTTGTGGCTTGCTATTAACCCTTTCCGGCTGCGCCCGGCCGCCATCCCCTGAGGCGATGTTTATCAATCAGGTGGATGCGCTGGTTGCGGATATGGCTTCTCGCAATACCTGTGTGCAGGCATTGGCTCCGGCAGCGGTGGTTTCGGTTACGGTATTGCGGGGTGAACAGGGGAATCGCTTGGAAGAATACACGGTGGAACGGTTGACGATGCAATTGCGGCAACGTCGGGAAATCTATCCGTTGAGCCGGCAAAACTGGTTTGAGTTGCGTGAAGAACAACCGTTGACTTTTGCTGGGCAATCAACCGAAAAGCGATCATATCTGAATGATGTGACCGTTTATCGTGTAGCAGCGTCAACCGATGAGGTACTGCGCCAAATTCAGGTGCAGATCACCGCTAGCGATGCCCGGGGGAAAACGATTCCCGGTATGCTGGCTGAATCGGTTTTTCCTTTAGAACCCGGTAGCCCGGCAGCGGTGCAATATCAAGCTAAAGCAAAATCGAACCACATCCCCGAAGGGGTTGAAGAACGCCCTTATCAATCCCTCGATCGGCTCAGTTACAGTTTGTCACGTGAATTAGTTGCCGCTTACCGTGCCAACGTTGCCGGTGATTCAAATGGCGCTAATAGCAACGAAGTGAGCGTGGTATTGCAAAGTAGGGCAGTGAACGGTGCGTTGGATAAAAAGTTTCTCAACCGGATTGAAAGCGCATTGCAACAGGCGATTGTCAGTAATAAAGGCTTTACCTGCTCGGTCAGTCAGCGTGATTTCGTTCCCACTTTTGACCAAGTGAATTTTTATCGGACAAACCGTAATGAATTTGCCATGGATGAAACCCTCTTTCAGCCCGGCACAGTCGTTCTGCTTGCAGAGTCAGCTCCCCATGCCGATGGTGGCAAGGTGGGCGTTTCCCTGCGGGCGCTGTGGCGGGTAATACCGCTGGAAACCAACAGGGGTGAACTGATTGCTACCAATCTGGCTGGATCGTATCTCTCAGGGTTTACGGCGAAAGGGTATTTAGCTACTGGTGAAAAAGTACAATCTGGTTCGGAAAGTTCAGTGCAATCTGGTTTGAAAAACTCGACCGGTAAATATACTCCAGCCAATCAGCATGGGTTTGAATAACCTGTAGGAGCATCAACGTAATTTATCTGCCATTCACAATGGGAGCCCTAAACCGGGCGTCATCTTTGATATCTCCTCGATTTTATTGATTACAACCTAAAAAACTGCTAAAAGTATAATTTTAATGCTCCATTGCTATTTCTGCTACGTTACCAAGGAGGGGTTTAATGTATCTCCCCGTTTATTTGCTCTGTGCTGTTCTGTTACTTATCTCTGGCTGTGCGCCAACTATTCAACAAAAAACTGCCGGTTTTGCCGATTTGATTAATCATGGTGAAACCGTTGCCGTAACTGCTATTTATGAAGAATCCAGTGGCGATGTAACGGCGTTGGGTAACCGTTGGCGCGATGAAATTGAGGCGGGATTAAGTCAAAAAAAGATTGTCGTCAAAGCGCGGCGTGATATCGGTTTTATTATTGATGATATCGACAGCTTCGGCACTAATGGTGAAGAACAGAAAATCTGGGAAAATTCTGGTGCCGATCTGCTCATCTCAGGCAGTTATCGCTTGCAGCCCAATGCGACCCCACCCCACGCATTATTGACTCTAAAGTTACTGGATACCCATACCAGCAATGTTCGTCAAACCTTCAATTTGACTAAAGACCTTTACCCCTGTTGGGCTAAAAGTGCTGCACAGGTAAGCGGCAATGCTTATCAACAATCGGTAGAAATCGTAGTCGATTCATCCAGTGCAGAGAAAAAACCTCGGTTATCAGCCAGTTTTGCCCGTAAACTGGCTTGTTTTCCTCCTGGCGCTGCCGGCACGGTTCTGGTGCAGACTGACCCCGGAACCCACATTTATCTGCTCAATCTAGCCGCCGATCAAACTGTCACCCTGCTTTATCCCAACACCAGACTCCCAGACCAAAAACTTACCACCGGACGGTTTAAATTCCCCTCGGATGCATTATCCAAAGAGTTGCAATTGGTATTTTATCCATTGATAGAAGGTCAAATGAGCCATGAATCGATCAAGGTCATTGCCAGCTATTTCCCTATCGATTTCTCTTATCTGCCGATCCCGGAGAATGCGATCTATGCCGGGGCGCAAGGCGGGAAAATTAAACAGGTGCTGGGCAGCTTAAAAAAGGCACGCGGTTGGAGTGAGCAGGTGTTGGATTACTGGGTTGGACCGGAGTGTGAGTAGGGGGGAACGGAAAACCCCAAAAGGCAAAATTGAACGCAGATGGACACAGATGGACACAGATAAAGATCAAATCGAAATCTGGTTCTGTTTATCGAATCTCCCCCAACCCCTCTTTGCCAAAGAGGGGAGTGTGACTTCCCCCTTAGAAAAAGGGGGATTGAGGGGGATTTATAGAGATTGAAAATGTTGAAAAATATCTGTGTTAATCTGGGTCCATCTGTGGTTGAAAAAAGGATTTTGGCATGATTGAACCCAATCAGCGCAAACTGACACCCCGGGATGAGGTGACCGATTTTCTGCTCTACACCGCACCGGATGGTCAGGTAAAGGTGGAGTGCATCCTGCACGACGAGACCATCTGGCTGCCCCAAAAGCGTATTGCTGAGCTTTTTGGTGTTGGCGTTCCTGCTATATCCAAGCATTTGGAAAACATTTACGCTGCTGGTGAACTGGTGCGGGAGGCAACAGTTTCCATTTTGGAAACAGTTCAACAGGAAGGCTCCCGTCAGGTCAAAAGAAAGCTCGAGTTCTACAACCTCGACGCTATCATCTCAGTCGGCTACCGGGTAAATTCCTCGAAAGCCACCCAATTCCGTATCTGGGCGACGCAACTGCTGAAGGAATACATCACCAAAGGCTTTGCCATGGATGATGAGCGGCTGAAGAACGGACGATTATTCGGCAAGGACTACTTCCGTGAGCTGCTTGAGCGTGTCCGTTCCATCCGTGCTTCTGAACGTCGGATTTACCAACAGATCACCGATGTTTTTGCCGAGTGTAGCATCGATTATGATCCAAAGTCGGAAACGACTCACAATTTCTACGCCCATGTGCAGGATAAGTTTCACTACGCTATTACGGGGCATACCGCTGCTGAAATCATTTATCTGAATGCAGATGCCGAAAAACCGCTGATGGGGATGATGACTTATAAGAACGCACCGAATGGACGTGTGATCAAATCAGATACCACCATTGGCAAAAATTATTTGCAGGAAGATGAGATTAAAAAACTGGAACGGACTGTTACCGCGTTTTTCGACTACATCGAGCGAATCATTGAAAATCGTACTACCTTCACCATGGAAAGCTTTGCTGAAAGCGTGAACCGCTTTCTGGAATTTAACGAATATAAAATCCTTGAAGGCTATGGTTTTGTCTCTCGCAAAAAGGCCGAAAAAAAGGCAATTGCCGAATATGACAAATTCAACAAAACTCAGCGCATCGAATCCGACTTCGACAAAGCTGTTAAACAGATAGAAGCCTCATCAAGCAATAAGGGGGACTTATAATAAAAAAAACCTTAAAGGCAAAATTGAACACAGATGAACACAGATAAAGATCAAATCAAAACCTGCCCTGTTTTGTAAAAGGACAAACCGGTTATGATTATAGTTTTTCATCTGTGTAAATCTGTGTCCATCTGTGGTTGAAAAAGTATCTGCGTTCAATAAAAGATTGTGATTAAAGTTGTAAATTGCTTGATTGTATATTTGAAATACTCTGTTTTTCTTCGATATAAAGTAATAACTTGGAGGTTGCTATGAAAAATACCATGATTGTTGTCTTGATTTTGCTGCTGTTTGCAGTTCCCCTTTATGCCAGCGATACCTGTGATCTTGCTAAAGACGTAGCTACCAAGGCTGCGGCTACTTTTTCCAAAGATAAGGCTGCAGGGCTTAAATTATTCATCAAGGCAAAACAGCTGTGTGGCAGCGACCCATCTTTTGCTTACAACCTCGGGGTCGCTTATTACCAATATGGCAGCCTCAATCAGGCGCAGCAGCAACTGGAAGCGGCAGTGGCTAACAATGGGCACAATGCCCGCTGGTTGAATAATCTGGCTTCGGTATTGATTGAAACCGGGGACGCTGCCAAAGCTCTTGATTACGCTGAGCGGGCGGTCAAGCAGGATGCAGCCAAACCAAATTATTACGATACCCTGATTCGTGCCCAAATCGGCGTTACCCGCTTAACCTCTGCATTAAAAACTGCTGGTAACGCAACGGCAAAATGGCCTAAAGATAAAGCTTTGCAGCAAAGTTACGCTACGGCGCTGGATGCTTATCTATCCTACTATCTGAGGTTAATCCAGAGTGGTCAGGTCGATAAAGGGTTAGCAGGGCTTAAAAAAGTGGATAACTCTGTCGAAGCCAGCGTGATGTACTGTCAAGCTCTTGGTAAGTTAAATCGGAGTGAACAGGCGTTGCAGGCTGCCACTGCTGCAAGGAAACGCTTTGCCAAAAACGCTGAGGTTAAAGCTTTGTTCAGCGATATTCTGCAACAAACGGTGCGTAATTTTTATGTAGACTTTCAAGCCGGGCGCTCGGCTACGGCGGTGCAGGGGGCAAAAGTGCTGCACGAAAAATATCCGAATGAAGCGGTCGCTAAAAAAGCCTACGACGAACTGTTTAACGCTTTTCTCGCCGATGCCGGTAGTATTGAAGTGCCAAAACAGGTAGCGCCGGTGCGTAACCTCACCCGTGCAACTGGACGGGCAGATGCTCTGTTGGCGGGCTTGGGTAATAGTGCGCCAGTGGCTGTGGATACCAACCTGAAAATTGATATTGAAGAATCTATCCCCAAGGGTAAGCTGCAGCGTAAGTATGGGGTTGCCGTGGTGATTGGTAATCAGAGTTATAAACGCAACGGCTATGGTATTGGTGATGTCCGCTATGCCGGGCGGGATGCGGCGGTGATGAAAAAATATCTGCAAACCACCATGGGTTTTGATCCAAAAAATATCCTTTATTATAACGATACTTCCAGCGGTGACTTGCGCAATATCTTTGGTACCCGTGAAAATCCCAAGGGTAAGCTCCACAATTTTGTCCGCGCCGGTGAATCTGAGGTATTCATTTATTATGTCGGTCACGGTGCCCCCGGCCCTGATGGTAAAAGTGCCTATCTAGTACCGGTTGATGCTAACGCCGATTATATTGCCAACAACGGTTATCCCCTCGATCTGTTTTATAATGTGGTTGCAAAACTTCCGGCAAAAAGTGTTACGGTTGTTCTCGATGCCTGTTTCTCCGGTGATTCTCCGGCAGGTTCGCTGTTTGATAACATCAGCCCGGCGATGGTGAAAAACATCAATCCGGTGCGGGAACTGCAAAATACAGTGGTATTCAGCAGTGCTGATAAAGATCAGGTTTCCACCTGGTATCCGGCTAAACGTCACAGTATGTTTACCTATTGGTTCCTCAAGGGGCTGGGTGGTGATGCTGATACTGACAGCAATAAGTCAATCACTGCTGGTGAGATGGACAATTATCTTAAAAAAGAGGTGACTTACTGGGCGCAACGTGAAGCTAATCGTGAGCAGAAGCCGTTGATGACCGGTAGTGGGGCGGCGGTGCTGGTAACGCTGCGGTAAATACTATTGTAGGGGCGGTCTCCAGACCGCGAAGGTAAAGGCAAAATTGAACACAGATGAACACAGATGAACACGGATAAAGATCAAAACATATAACCTGAATTAGATTATAGTTTTTCATCTGCGTTCATCCGCTTTTATCTGTGTTCGATAAAGGTTTTTAGTGTTTTGTTGTTTGGGGATAATGTTGGGTTTTACCCGACTTACGGGAAGAGATTAAAAATGTTGAAAAATATTGTGTCAATTGTTGTTTTTATGCTTTTGCTGTCGCAAGTTGCCACTGTTAACGCTGGGTTTGTGCCGGGGTTTGAGTTGGGGGATGGGTCTGGTGATAATCACGCTGTTTCTGGTAGTAGTTTTACCGACCCGACCACGGGGATGGAATTTGTGTTGGTTAAAGGGGGCTGTTATCAAATGGGCGACACATTTGGCGATGGTCAAAGCAATGAAAAGCCGGTTCACAAAGTGTGTGTGGATGATTTTTATATGGGTAAGTATGAAGTGACCCAGAAACAGTACCAGAAGATTGTTGGTAGTAATCCGTCCAGTTTCAAAGGCAGCAACCGCCCGGTAGAAGAAGTCAGTTGGAACGATGCGCAAGGTTTTATCCGTAAGCTTAATAG
>JAYEOA010000061.1:33873-39390 GCA_034722515.1 Thermodesulfobacteriota bacterium
TTAAAGCCCCCCTCTTTGGCAAAGAGGGGTTGGGGGAGATTCGATTTAGTAACGCTTCGCGGCTTGAAAGCTGCTCCTACAGGGGAAAGGGTTAAGCTGTATGGTTTGTCTGTGCGGACATAAAAGTTTAGTTTTGGCTTGATAATTTGAGAATATGTCCGTTCGAACAAAATGATTGACGTTTGCCCTAGAGTTGGATAAATATTTCCGTACGGATAAATTGGGTTGGCAATTTAATAATGGAAATAAATATGGCGGAAAAAAATGCAAATGAAATGGGTGTTAACGAATACGGTCAGGTCGTAAGTGTTGCAGATATCGGTAAACTGGTACGGCTTAAACGTAAACAACTGGGTGTTTTACAAGAGGATGCTGCCGGAATTTCGGGTGTGGGAACCAAGTTTTTATCGCAACTGGAAAACGGCAAGGAGACCGCCGAAATCGGTAGGGTATTGCAGGTACTTAAATCGATGGGATTAGAGGTTTATGTTTATCCCCGCTCTGATAATCCTTTTAAGGATAGTTAAATGGATGAACTGGATGTTTATCTAAATAAGCTAAAGGTGGGGGTATTGACCAGTAATGCTGGGATTTTAGCGTTTAGTTATCATCATGATTATCAGCAATTACCCATGTCGTTGCCGTTGTCTCGCTATCTTCCTTTGAATCGAACAGGTGCAAATTTTGAATTTGGTGACTCTGCCACCCGGGCGTTTTTTGAAAATCTGCTTCCCGAGGGGGATGTTCGTACCCAGTTGGTGCGTAAGTTGGGGCTTTCCAGAGATAATATTTTCGCTTTACTAGCAACATTGGGTGGTGATTGTGCCGGGGCGGTGCAATTGCTGCCCTCTGGGCAAGACCCAAAGGGAGGTGGCTCTTATCGCTTGATCAGTACAGCGGCATTGGCTGTAGAGCTTGAGAGTTTGCCAGCCCATCCTTTTTTGGCTGCTAACGAAGGGGTGCGATTATCCCTTGCCGGAGCGCAAAACAAGCTGCCGGTTCACTATGATGGAAATAATTTTTTTATCCCCACAGGTGATTCCGCCTCAACGTATATTCTTAAAACCCCGATTAAGCAGTTAGAAAATACCGTTGTAAATGAAGCTTTTTGTATGACCCTTGCGGGTCGTGTCGGTTTGCAGGTTCCTGTTGCTATAGCCATAAATGTTGGAGAAGGTTTGGTGTATCAAGTCAAACGTTATGATCGCCGTGAAATAGATGGTGATTTTATCCGCCTGCATCAGGAAGATTTTTGTCAGGCACTCGGGGTTGAATCGGCGTGCAAGTATGAAAAAGAGGGCGGCCCCGGTTTTGCCGAATGTTTTGCCTTGTTGCGTGATTGGTCAGATGAACCTTTGGCAGATGTTGCTGCCTTGTTGCGTTGGTCGTTGTTTAATTTTTTAATCGGTAACGCCGATGCTCACGGCAAGAATATCTCATTTTTATATGCCGATGGGCAAATCCGCCTGGCACCGTTTTACGATCTGCTCTCTACTGCTGTCTATGAGCGCCTGATAAATAATAAATTTGCCATGCGGATGGGGGGGCAGAAAGATCCCCGTTATTTTTCGGCTACCAATTTGACCAAATTTGCTACTGAGGTGGGGATTGGGTTGCGGGTGGTTAAAAGAGAGCTTGCGGGGTTAATTACCGCAATTGAGTTAAATGCTCCACTTTTGGCAACAGAGTATCGACAGCAGTATGCTAATGCGGTGATTGTTGGGCGGTTAGAACAGGTTCTGGCACAGCGGATAGTCAAAGCAAAGAGTATATTGGGGGAGATTCGAAAATAATTTTAGAATTTTATTGCATCCCTTCGATATAAAAATTAACGGGAAATAGAAGTGAATATTTCAACAATAGTCAAGGAGACTGTAATGACACATTCAATGAAACAAACGGGGATAAAGTGGACAGCTTTAATTACTCTTACACTGGCATTGCTACTGTTAGCCAGTCAGGCGTTTGCCGCACCGGTGCGAATTGTGGTGCTGCCGTTTTATGCCGAAGAGGGTGTTGATGCCTCCAATGGTGGCTATGCCGAGGAACATTATCGCCGCACCATGCGTTTTATCAATAATCATTTGGATCGTGATGGTTTTGAGGTGATCAATCCGTTTGCTAAAGAGAATATTGAACGTGAATTTGATCGGGTGATGGAGCGGGCACGGGAAGATTCAGTGCTCGTCAGCCGTGAACTGTGTGAAAAGTATGGTGTTGATGCCGCTTATATTGTTTGGATGAAGCTTAAAATTAAAACTACTGCAGATGGTTACAAGAAGGCTTTAGTTATTCTTGATGGTGAGGGCTACGATGCTGGTGGCCGTGACCTGGGTGCAGGTTTGAGCGAAATTTACAAAGTGACCCGGCGTGATCGTGACGAAGCGATTGTGCAGGTGGAAAAGTGGGTTGGTGATCTGGTTGGGCGTAAGTTGACCACCTGGCGCTCTGAACATAATAATAACGTTGGTGGTGTGGTTGTGACTCAACGGACTGCATCAGCAACCGGCGGCGCTTCGTTGCAGCAGAATATCCGTAAACATCAGGATACCATCGAAGTTCGTTTGAATGGGGCGACCCAGTATGAAGAGGCTGAAGTTTTTGGTAAGGTGGTCAATACCGTGATTGGTGTGACCGAGGCAACTCGCATTGGTTCACGGATGGTGCCGAACAACCCCCAGGGGAGCTATTCTGCCTGGAGACTACAAATCGAGGGCACTGAGCCATTCCGCCTGCAAGCTAACATCATGAAGATGATCAAGGATGTTGTTGCTGCTAATGGCGATATCACCCTTAAAGGGGTTCCGTACCGTTACAATGCTGATGAAGTTGCCATGTTGCGTGGTATGCGTACCGGCAAGACCAACAGCCGTTCAATTCAGTTTGTTATCGACCGCAATCTGACCATGTCGAAAGAACGCGCTGGTGGTAAAGGTTTTGAATAGGGAACTTGGATGATGGTTGAACCAGCAGTTATGACCCAAAAGCTTCAATCTGAAATCGAAAAGCAGGCACATACGATATACTATCGTTATTGTTCGCAGGGCGGGGGTGTTCAGATGGATGCGGAAGATCTGAAAAGTGTCGGTATTATCGGGGCTTTGGAAGCCGCTGAAAGGTTCGATTCAACCAAGGGGCGCTGGTCTGTCTTTGCCAGACAACGTGCCCGGGGAGCTATGCTCGACAAGGTTCGTAAGATGGCATTAGTCAGTATGGGGCAGGATGGCTACGAGAAAATTAAGCTGTTGCGCACAGCTCGACAGGAGCTGTCACAGCGAGGGCTTATCCCAACCAATGAAGCCTTGGCAGAGCAACTGAATTGGTCGTTAAAGGACGTTGCTAAATGGTTAGCTCTTCGACCAGTGTTGGTGCCGACAGCGCATTGTGACAGTTATGCCGATGATGACGATAATACTCCAGGGATGGTGTTGAGATCTCAGGACATTGGTCCGGAAACAGCCAGCATGCGCGTTGAAGCAAAAGAGATTGTCGAAGGTTGTCTCGATAGGTTACCAAGTCCTGAACTGCGAATGATTCTATTAAGCCGTATTGTGCACGGAGTGAAATTGAAAGATTTAGCGACAAGTTTTGATTGCGCTATGCAGAGTATTCTCAATAAACAGAAAAAAGCAGCCGAATGGATGCGACAGTGTATTAAGAGCAAGGGCTGGCCCGATAAAGGGTGGGGTAAGCTTTTTGCGCAAGAAGGAGATAGCTGATGGAACGCTTGGACTCAGTGGTTGAGGCTTTACATCTTTGGCAACTCGATTCGACGGTTTCCGGGCATCTGAGTCTGGAAGAAATCTCTCTTTTGGCTGAAGACGGTGCTTTGGCTTCAGCTGGAAAAGATCAAATGGAGCATTTGTCGCGTTGCCCATTATGTATGGAAGAGTGGTCTCACTGGCGGCAGGCAAACTCAATGACGCAGGTTCAGTTTGTCTCTGAACAGAGTTTGGGGGGGTATGGCTTTTTACAGGCGGCGTCGAGTGGAGGAAACAAGCCGTTCAAGTTGATGAGCAGTTGTCGCCGATATACGGTCGAAGTGCTGCCGCAGGAGAATGAACCGCATCGGGCGATGATGATTTTTGAGGTCAGCGGTGCAAGTGATTCTCTTGAAAATAAAATAGCGACTCTGCGCGATCGTTCTGGGGAGGTGTTTCTTCAAGGTGATCTTCATGGGGGGCAGTTTGCTCGCATGGTTGATGGTTGGGATCGATTCGATTTGAGGAAATGGACGATTTTCTTCCGTGAGCAGTGATCCCAAAACCGCGACGGCAACCTGGATTCCTTTCACCAGTGGCGACCTCGCAGAAATATGTATCCCTTATTACCGGCAACTCGATGCAGACAAGCCCATTAGTGTCTATCTGACTGGTTCTGGACAGCACGTGTTTCAGGAGGCAGCTCATCGAGCTGCTTACTCGGTTTACGCATGGGCTGAGCACTGTGGTCAACGTTTGCAACCTTGCTATGTTGGTTTGGATTTGGCCGGAGTCGGCTCAGGGTCGTTAGTTGGAGATAGTGGCGGGGTTGCTTTCGCCGTGGCCTTGGCTAAGCGGCTTTTCAATAAAGATCCAGGTCTGGTTGTCGCGACTGGCAGGTTGTTGGCTGAAGGTAAAATTGCTGCCATTGATGGGTTGGCAGAAAAAATTATGGCGGCGACTAGGCAATTACCGGCAGGTGGTTGGTTTTTATTTCCCGAGGAAAATTTTGCGGATGTTAGCGACCGGGCTGAGGTGGAAGAACTGCTGGATGCTCTTAAACTATCGGGATGCCATGTGCATGCGGTTTCTTCCGTTGCGGAGACATTAGCGTTGCTTTTTTGTGAGCACGAAGGGCGACAACCGGCAACGGTGAAAAACAAGAAAACCTGGCATGTCTCGCGCACGGTGCTGTTGTTTGTGTTCCTGGCGTGTGTGATAGTCGCGATCGTGTCTTTTCGATTAGTGGCTCCGGTTTCTCCAGAAACTCATCGCGCTCAGATGAAAACGGATAAAAAATCTAATTCCGAACCCGACGAGCACCGAACGGTTCTTTCTCAAGCTCATTCAGAGGTTCCTGCCGCAGTTATTCCGCAGGAAATGCTTCAATCGCAAAATAGTGAACCTCAGCAGTGGGTCGGTGGGCAGGGGTTTCTCGCCCGGGAACTTGCCAAGGGTGTGTCGGCTTTATTGCAGCAAGAGGATGGTCTGGCGTGTCGCGCTCCATTTGCTGAACTCAGGGTATTGGGCTTGATCGAAGAGCTTGGTGATAAAGGGATGATTTCCACTCTGGATGTTGCTATTTCAGCAAGTAGTTTAGTTGATCGTGGTAAGATTGTTTCTCTTGCACCGTTTCAATTAACGCTTCAGCATATTTATCCAATTGAGCAGGCTCTTCCCGACATGGCTAGACAACTTGTAGTGCATTGGTTGAAGTTGATAAGACCAGGCTCGGAAAAGGATTTCAGCAATAAGGAAAAATTTGATTTGCGACATAGTGGTTTTGAGTACTAAAATGGTAACTACTCACAGCGTG
>JAYEOA010000061.1:39490-46515 GCA_034722515.1 Thermodesulfobacteriota bacterium
AGACAACTTGTAGTGCATTGGTTGAAGTTGATAAGACCAGGCTCGGAAAAGGATTTCAGCAATAAGGAAAAATTTGATTTGCGACATAGTGGTTTTGAGTACTAAAATGGTAACTACTCACAGCGTGCCCAGCTTGAGAGGTGCTGAGTAGTTATGAATCAATATTATTTTCAGATGTAAAGAGGCGATGATGAGTTTACGTGTTTACAATACCCTTAAGGGAACCAAAGAGCTATTTGAACCATTACAACCCGGCAAGGTGGGGATGTATGTCTGTGGTGTGACTGTCTATGATTACTGCCACATCGGTCACGCTCGCGCTAATATTGTTTTTGATATTATCTACCGTTACTTGCAATACAGCGGTTTTGAAGTGAACTATGTGCGTAATTATACCGATGTCGATGATAAAATCATCAATCGAGCCAATGAGCGCGGTATTAGCTGTCAGGAGCTTTCGGAAGAATTTATCGAAGCATTTGATGATGATATGGCACGCCTTGGACTCAAATTACCGACGGTTCAACCCAAAGCTACGGAACATATTTCGCATATTATCGCCTTGGTCGAACGGCTTATTGCTAACGGTAAGGCGTATGTCAGTGAAGGTGATGTCTATTTTGCCGTGGATAGCTTTGATGAATATCTCAAGCTGAGCAAGCGTAATCTCGATGAGATGCGGGCTGGTGCGCGTATTACCGTCGGCGATAAAAAGCGCAATCCGATGGATTTTGCTCTGTGGAAGGCGGCAAAACCAGGCGAGCCATTCTGGGACTCTCCGTGGGGTAAAGGGCGACCCGGTTGGCATATCGAATGTTCTGCCATGGGGATGGAATACCTCGGTGAATCGTTCGATATCCACGGCGGCGGTAAAGATTTAATCTTTCCTCACCACGAAAATGAGATCGCTCAGAGTGAAGCGGCGACGGGCAAGCCATTTGTTAAATACTGGCTGCATAACGGTTTCGTCAACGTCAATAAGGAGAAGATGAGCAAATCGCTGGGCAATTTCTTTACCATTCGCGACATCCTCAAAACCTACGATGCCGAGATCGTGCGCTTTTTTATCCTTTCGGCTCACTACCGTTCCCCCATCGACTTTTCTGATCAGAACCTCAAGGAATCGCGTTTGGGCTTGACCCGTTTTTACGAAGGGTTGCAAGCCGCCGCCGAAGTGCTGGCAGAATGCCCGGATAGCGATGTTGTCGCCAGCGATGGTGAGGAGTTGGAAACCAAGTTTCGTGAAGCGATGGATGACGATTTTAACACCGCTTTGGCCATAGGTCATCTGTTTGAAGGTGTACGGACGATGAACCGGTTGATGGCGACCAAAAAGTTCCGTAAAAAAGCTGATCTGGTTGCGTCGGTACGCGCCTTGTATCAAACTCTCCTCAAGCTAGGTGATGTATTGGGGATGTTTGCTTCAGAACCGAAACAGTGGCTAGAGCAGCAGAATCTGGCTGGATTGGCCGACCTCGGTATCACCGTCGAGCAAGTTGAGGGCTGGATTGCCGAGCGTTTACAGGCACGCCACGATAAAGACTTTGCCCGTTCCGACCAGATTCGTGATGAGCTGGCTGAAAAAGGGGTATTGCTGCTCGATAGCGCTTCTGTAACGACGTGGAAGATTAAGTAACTATTGTAGGTTATTAGCGCTGATCAATATTGTATTTATGATTGGCATCTTATGGGTGTATTTCTTAGATATAAGAGTATAAAAGCTCATAAAAACAATGTGTTGTTCGCTGATTAGACTGGCTCTAATATAGGCATATAGTAATGGATGTAGCTTCTATAGAACCGCTTTTCCCTCATGATAAACCCGTACTTCAGGAGCTTGCTCTTAGGGTTGCAACAGAGTCTGCTGCCTTGGCAAAGTGTCTTCATCCCAAAAGCCTTGCCGGGATTGTTGAATTATTGCGAATTATCAATAGCTATTACTCGAACTTGATTGAGGGCAATAGTACTCATCCCTCGGATGTTGAGCGAGCAACCAGGGAGGAATATGCAGCAGATGCTGCGGAAAGAGACCTTCAGTTAGAGAGTTTGGCTCATATCTCGTGCCAAAGACAGATTGAGGCACGTTTAGAAGCAGAGCCTGGGATCAACCCTTCATCTGAGGATTTTATTCGCTGGATGCACAGGATGTTTTACGAGCAATTACCTGATACTTTCAAATATGTGCAGCACAGCGAAACGGAAGAAAGATTGTATGTAGAGGGAGGCAGATTACGTCATCGCGGGGTAAAGGTTGGTGTTCACCATGCCCCGCCTGAACACTTAATTTCAGCGTTGCTTGGTAGATTTTCGCAAACTTATCAGAACAGGGTTCATGGGAGTAATAAAATTATTGCCGTTGCCGCCGCGCATCATCGGCTTACGTGGATTCATCCGTTTCTTGATGGTAATGGGCGTGTAGCGCGGCTATACGCGGATGCGTGCTTTCAGGCGCTTCCGTTGCCGGGATATGGGCTGTGGAATGTTAGTCGCGGTCTGGCGCGGGATCGGGAGGCTTACATGAAAATGCTGGCTCAGGCAGATCGGCGACGTCAGAGTGATTATGATGGTCGTGGCGCATTGTCTGAACAGTGTTTGGTTGATTTTTGCGAATATTTTCTTGATGTCTGCATTGATCAGATAGGATACATGGCTAATTTGCTTGATCTCGATAATTTGCTGGATCGAATCGAGGGTTATGTCAAGATGCGTAATGCTAAACTTATCTCTTCCCCGCTGCCGGTGAAATACCCAAGTCTTAAGCTTGAAGCTGCCAAGATGTTGCAGCAAGTGTTGTTGCGTGGCGAAATGTCTCGTGGCGATGTGGCGGCTGCCTCTGGTCTTTCTCGTGCTGGGAGGACGATTTTAAATCAGCTAGTGGATGAAGGTATCTTAAAGTCAGATATGCCAAAGGGATCGGTAAGGTTGGCTTTTCCGATCCATATGGCTTCGCATTTGTTTCGGGGTTTATATCCAGATCGTATCGGTTAGCAGCCTAGGCTGCTAATAATTATATTGTTCAAAAAAAATCTTGTAGCAGTGGTGCGCGAGTTAATCAGTGGTATAATATAGAGGTGGGCTGTTCAGTATGCCAACTTTAGAGATGCTGAATAATTATAAATAGGTTGTTACGTGGTTGATACAGACGGGAGATAATTCTATGAATGTCAATACACAACTTAGCAATGGTTCGGCTTTGCTGCCAGATATTCAGGTTGATTGCTATCAAAAACAATCAAAGAACGCGCAGGTAGATGGTGCAACGACCAGCTCGACGGGCTCGGAAGGTGTTGCCTCCCAAGCGACGCGGGAGAGTGTCGATCAGGTGCGTCTTAGCCCCGCAGCACGGCAGGCTTATGAGGCATCGACGTTGCCGAAGGAGATGCCGGACTTAGTGGCTGGCGAGATTGTTGCCGATGATGATGCTGATGCTGATGGTGGCGATGCTGCAGCCATTGCAATGCCGAGTGAAGAAGCTGCGCCAGTTAATGGCTCTATAGCTGCGTATGAAAAACAAGCTGCAGTGGGTGACGAGAACCCTGAAAGCGGTACGGCTAAAGCTGGTGAAGATGCGAAGCCTACGCCTGCCGGCACGGTAACATTAAGTGCAGAAGCGAAACAGCAGGTTATCGAGTTAGCGCAACGTGATCAGGAGGTTAAGGTTCACGAGGCCGCTCACGCTGCCGTAGGTGGTCAGTATGCTGGTGCGCCGACACTTAAATACGAAACCGGGCCGGACGGAAAACGCTATGCGGTGTCTGGCGAGGTCAATATCGATATGAGCGTAGTGCCGGGGGATCCCGAAGCGACGATGAAAAAGGCGGATGTGATTCGTGCTGCCGCTTTGGCTCCAGCACAACCATCATCTCAGGATCGCAGTGTTGCGGCTCAGGCGGCGCAGATGAAAGCGACGGCTCAGGCTGAAGTGATGGCTGAATCGGCTGAAGCTGCTGCTGAAATGGTGGATGCTTCACTATTGTCCGATCAGAATTACAATAAATCAGATAACCTTCTAGAGCGTTTCAATGGCGCAGTAGCATAGCTATTGCGCCAGCATCAGTTTTACATAAAACAGCTATGGCTATTGTCGCTTATTATCCCAGTTTGTTGTTTTGCCCAGCCCCGGTAAGCGCAGCATACTGGGTGGTATATACTTTTTGTTCCGCTGGACGATAAGTAAAATCGTAAAGAATGTTCCCTTTTGTTTGATAGTAGTAGAGTGTGGGAAGATGTAAGTTAATATGGGGAGTGTCCCTATTTATTCCCTATTTATTCTATTTATTTCATTTTGTTACCCAGTTTTTAACTTTCAGTGATTTTACTCGTTTGAATTCTTTTTCATTATTTGTAATCACTGTTAAATTTTCACTTAGCGCATGTGCTGCAATTAGCATATCTAGCGGACCAATTACCTTCCCTTGCTTTTCTAACTGAGAACGTATTTTCCCATAGTGGTTCGCTGAATCTTCATCGTATGATATAACTTCAAAGGGACTAAGAAATTCATCTAGCCTTTTCTGGTTTTTCTTAATTTGTTTGCTTTTGTGAACACCATACTGCAATTCCGAAACAGTTATTGACGATATGCAAATATTTCCAACACCTATTTCTCTAAATTTCTGAATAACCTCTGGTGGATGATTATTCATGATGTATATGCAAATATTAGTATCAATCAAAAACATCATCTAGGCCTTCTCTGTGTTGTTGGGGTTTCGGCTGATTTCGTTCAGTCATAAATGGGGTGTCATATTTTTGTAAATTCCTTTCCCAAGCGTCCCATATTGTTTGATCTTTGGGTAATAAGAGAACGCCCTCAGATACTTTTTTGACATATACTTCCTTTCCCTCAAATCTGTATGATTTTGGTAAGCGTACAGCCTGACTTCGTCCGTTGATAAAAAGCTTAGCAGTATCCATTTCCCCCACCTCGTAAAATTACACAATCTATACTGATAGATATAGATCTATTTTTGCTTCATGTCAAGGTATATGTCTGCTGAAATAAAGGTCAAGGAGTCAGGTCGAAAGCGCCGAAAAAACAAGGGACACTACCCAGATCCTTTTCGCGGCCTGCCCGGTTTCCTGGGTCGAAGTGTTTGATTTAGCCGAAACTCCATGTTGTCAATAGTTAATATGGGGAGTGTCCCTATTTATTCACTATTTATTCAAGATCGCAGCTCGTTTCTCGCGCTATCTATCCTTCTTCGTTAAGTGCGATTTGCAGGTAATAAAAATTGTTTAAGGGCTTGTATTACAACATTATTTAAATTTATACCTTGTTCTTTAGCATATAAAGTAGCTAGCCGATGAAGTTCTGATCCCGTACGGACATTGAAATTTCCTCGAAAAGACTGATCTGGAGCAATACCCTCACTTTGACAAAGTTCTAAATAATCATCAACAGCCTCCTGGAAAGCCTGTTTTAAGCTTATGACATCAGTACCTTCATAGTTAACAAGACTTTTGATGTATTCAATCTTTCCAAAAAAAACTTGATCTTCATCACTATAATGCACTGAGCCATAATAGTTTTTATAATGGATTAAATCTTTCATATTATTTCCTCCTTTTTCAATATATCTAATACTTGATCTATAGCGTATCGTTTTAGAATATTTTGAGGATGAGGTTTGTGTAGCGTGATAGTTGCAGCAGAATCGTGTACAAATCGACGTCGAGATCCGCCTGTTTTACCAGCTTTAATTTCTCGATATCCCATATATTTAAGTAAACTTGTTAATTCATCCCATGTAAAATTTTTAGGACGCTGTTGAAACTTTAAAATAAGCTTTTCTTTCCGACTCATATTTCTCCTTTTTTAAATATTGTAGGAGTTTTTATATAAGAATGCAACTAGTTTTAGTTACATTTATTTAGTGGAGCTTTAAAGGTCAAGGTGATGTTGGGGACGTTCTTTATATATTCACTTTCTCGGCGATACCACTCACGATGATATGCTGCAACATGCCAAGAATATCTATGCGAGGTAAGCGCAGCATACTGGGTGGTATACGTAAAGAACGTCCCCTTTTGTTTTCCTTTTGTTTTCTCTTTTTTGAAACACAAGAAGATCAAAGACTTTTTAGACGGGATAAAAATCTGATGAAGTCTGATGAAAATCAAAAATCGGAAAACGGTTTTTGGGATTAGGGATTTATAACTTCAGTATGATGCTGTATGACAGCTAAAGCCCCGGCAGGGGTGAGGTCGTATAGCCGGTGGCTTTAGCCACCGGTAAGTTTCTAATAGTTAATATGGGGAGTGTCCCTATTTATACTGTCGTATAAACTCACCATAGCTTTCCCTCTGTTGTGGTTCTAGCAGCCTGTTGGGCTTGGCTGTAAACACCACCCTACAAAACCAGTTCAAAAACTTATTCTAACAGGGATGGACAGGATATACAGGATGTAAAACAAAAACGAAAGATTTAAGCCTTTATCCTGAATATCCGTTTTTATCCCTGTAAATTGACCCTTTGCCTGCCTCAAGCAAAAGTGACAGAGCAAAAATCTCAAAAGAGACAGGTCCCATTCCCCATCAATCAACTCAACTTCACGATAAATAGACCATTTTATCTTTCAAAACAATTATGACCATGCTACCATAGTCACGCAAAAAACAAATCATTAACAACAAGGAGATAATTGTGGCGACTATTGTTTCTAAATCAACCTTTAAACCTCAAGCCCTGAAATATTTTCGTGAGATAGAAGAGCATGGTCAAGAGTTAATAATAACTGACCATACTCAACCTGTTATAAAAATAATTCCCTACAGACAAGAACCACATGTCATTTTAAGAGAACTACGAAAAAACAAGGGACACTACCCAGATACTTTTCGCGGTCTGCCTGGTTTCCGGGGTCGAAGTGTTTGATTTAGCCGAAACTCCATGTTGTTAATAGTTAATATGGGGAGTGTCCCTATTTATTGTCCCTATTTATAAGGGTAGGGTGAGTTTATTCATCCCACGCTCCAACCATCTCGCCGATAAGATCGTATTCGGTACTATCGGTAACGTTTAA
>JAYEOA010000062.1:0-3537 GCA_034722515.1 Thermodesulfobacteriota bacterium
AGTGCTACATCCATACCCGAATCAACGTCTCTGCGTCTGACCTGAGGCAGGAGCCCAGTGCGGTAATTCCGCATGCTTGGGATCTGTGCGGGGGGTATCGGGCAACCGATATCCCTACCGCGACTTATATATTCACTTTCTCGGCAATACCACTCACGATGACATGCTGCAACAGACCGAGTTTATCTATGCGAGGTAAGCGCAGCATGCTGGGTGGTATATACTTTTTGTTTCGCTGGACGGTAAGTAAAATCGTAAAGAACGTCCCCTGTGTTTTTTTAAGAACGTCCCCTGTGTTTTTTGCGCCGGGCGCATGAAGCAAAGTGGTCGGATGTGGGTGTTGTTACCCAAGGGGATGATGCCGTAGAAAATGCACAGCTACGATCAACCATTTAGTTCTGGCTCAACCGGTAATGACAGTGGTTATTTGACATAGGAAAAACTTGCCTCGCTTCAGATGCTAAGTCAACAGCCGACTTGACCTCATGACTCTGCTGCATTGACAATTATTAAACGACCAGATCCAATTGTTGAATCGTCCCTGCGTGTCCCGATTCGTACAAAAAAATACCGCTACTTTGTACTTGTCCCAGTTGCTCATTCAGGTTGTTGTTCAGTGAAAACGGGGTAGAGATGTTGTCGAGATAGATGGCACCAATCCCTTTTTGCCCTAGTGCAACTAGCTCTGAGTTGCCATCGTTGTCGCGACTCCATATCCGTAGTTGTTCGTAAACATCATCATTTTCATCAATCCAGTTATTCTGATCTTGATCAAATGCCGCCAGCTCATTGAAACCATTACCACTGGTCGGGCCAAAAAGTTCACTGCCATCATTGATAGTGTTGTCACCATTGCGGTCAAGGGCGAGAAAACCACTGCCATGAGCAACAAAATTGAGCTGATCCAGCTCGCCATCAAGGTCAATATCAAATTGGAGATCGGTTTGCTCCAGTTGTGCCGCATTACCAGCATAGTTAATCACCAATGGATCTTTGAGGGCATCACCAGCAAGAATTTCAATGTTTTCGTGGTTGGTAAATGAGCGGCTCATATTCAAGCTGATAGAAATATCTATTTCTTTGCCATCGGCAGTTTTTACGATGCCGGCGGCATTGAAGCTGGTTTGCTCTTCTTCATGGTAACTGTGCTGGTAGTGGTAACGCATTCCCCAGCCCACCGATTCTGTCTCTGCCGGGCGGGCGGATGCTTCTGTTTGTTCAACTGATTGTCCCGGTGGCACAGGATTACCCGGCTTTTCTTTGGGTTGTAAATCGCTGGCATTGATGAACTTGATTTTTTTACCGGTCAAATTTTCTACCAGTCGTTGGAGTATCTTTAGTTTCCAGCCGTGTTTGATGTCATTTTCAGGATCCATGCTGTCGGTTATCTCTTCGGCTTGTGCCGTTGGAGTTTTACTGGTCAGTATTTGTTGCTCAATACTACTCACTTCAGTGCTGAATGACACCTTGTCGCTTTTAAATGCCAATTCGTGAGCTGCTGATTTGGCATTCTTTTCATTGCTGTTGGTGTGCCAGAGTTGCAGGCTTTCACGCTCTGCTTCGAGTCTGGTCAATTGGTGTTGACTATTCATAGCGATTTGACTGGATTGGATAATCATACTCTGTCCTCCTTGACAAGGTGATGATTTTTGCTGCTGACAGCAGGGGAAGGGGAGTCAGCGGCAGGTTGAAATACAACCCGTTTTACCTTATCGACGTGGAGGGGCGAGAAGTTTAGGATTTATTGACAGCATCAGAAACCGCTTTGATTCTTTCCGGCAGGATAAAGAACTCGCGGGCATTGAAATTTTATCTGTTGATGCAGAAACGGTGATTGCAGCCGTCTGCGATGTGTGCCGAGTAAGCAAACAGGAGCTGCTCACATCAAGGCGAGGAGTTGCCAATCTTCCAAGGGATTTGGCGGTCTATATGTTGAGAAGCCATAGTCAGCAAACCCTTTTAGAGATAGGGAATTGTTTTGGGATTAGCAATTACAGCACTGTGAGTACGATTCTTGAACGGGCGAAAAAACATTGGCTAGAGATCCGAAAGTTCGTAAAGTACACAAGAGGATTGGTTTGAAATTAAAGCTCAGTTCACCACCTCTACAATATTGTGGCGCAGCGGATTTATAATGGCATACTTTTTTAATTCAATTGGTGTCTCTTCCGTACTTGAACACATCAGTGTACATCTGGTTTCACGATCATTAAACAGCGGAGCGATTTTGGAGAAATTGAGCTTACGGGCATCGATTCGCTCGGAAGATTTAGCTTCAATCAAATGCAGCTTACCCCTAAGTTCAAGTATAAAATCCATCTCTACTCCGTTTTGATCGCGATAGAAGAAGAGATTGCGCCCCGGCTTGACTGGCAGGGTTTTGATGATTTCTGAAAATACAAAATTCTCCCATATGTGCCCCAATCCCGGATTTTTTATGTAGGCTTGTTGGTCATTTATATTAAGTAAGTGGCACAGCAGTCCGGTGTCAGCAAAGAATAGTTTGGGTGCTTTCACCAGCCGCTTGCCGATATTGGCAAAAAACGGTGGCAGTAAATAGATAATGCCACTGGTTTCAAGGGCTCCCATCCAGCTTTTGATTGTTCCGGCAGAAACACCAACATCTTTTGCCGTATCGGTATAGTTAAGCAGTTGCCCGCACCTGGTCGCACAGATCTGGACAAAGCGCTGGAAATCACGCAGGCTGGAAACCTTGATCAATGCTTTCAAGTCCCGATCTAAATAAGTCTGGATATAGTCTGCGTAAAATGATTCGATATCGATCTTACGATTTGCCCATAGCTCTGGATATCCACCTTGCCATACACAGTCTTTAATCGCTGTATGGGGGATTTTAGCAGCAGTTCTCAGCTCTTTCGCACTCAAGGTTTCAAGCTGAAAAATTCCAATTCGACCGGCAAGGCTCTCACTAACCTCCTGCATCAACTGCATCTGTTGACTGCCGGTTAAAATCCAACGACCATAATCGCTACGATTCTCATCAATACGAATTTTCAGTTCTCTAAACAACGACGGCGCATACTGTACTTCGTCAATAATCGTTTGTTTTTGGAATCTATCAAGAAATCTTCCGGGATTTTCCTCTGCTTCTGCTGCAACGACAACGCGATCTAGCGTTACATAATTGGCATCGGGGAACATTCGCTGTAATAGTGAACTTTTACCTGTTTGCCGTGCTCCAGTTATTAAAACTACAGGACGAGAAGAACAGGCTTTTTCCACCTGATTTTTCAGTAAACGATCAATCCACATAGGCTATACCTCTTAAGATAAGTAGTAGTCTGAGTGTGGATTATCTTAAATATGCTTGCTTGTCAATGGTAAATTTGAGGCATGCTACCTGCCACCTATAGCAAGATTAGCGAATTTTCGTAGAGTTACACAGACCCCAGCAACTCCCAGAGGAAACTGATTTTCCAGCATTCTCAAGATTTTAATGTAATCGGAGCAAACACGCTCCTATTTTACTCCGATTTAACCAGGTTTTCTGTATTTGAGATGCGATTTTGTCCTTGT
>JAYEOA010000063.1:0-6266 GCA_034722515.1 Thermodesulfobacteriota bacterium
AAAAATTACATATCAATAGTATTGCCACTATTGATAGAGATTTTGATATTTATCGCCTTAAGGGTAAAAAGACATTCACAACATTCATTAAATAAAAATGGTTCTTTAGGATGATTGGTGCAATCGAACCATGCGCTCACGTATTGATCCGATGAAGACAGTTGCCCGGATGTTGCGTTCTCATCGAAGCATTATTCTCAACTGGTTTCGAGCCAAAGAGTAGATTGCCTTGGGTGCAGTGGAGGGTTTCAACAACAAGGCTAAAGTGACTACGAAAAAAGCATACGGTTTCAAAAACCTTGAAGTTATAAAACTAGGAACCTTTATCCCAACATCTCATTATTTGAGTGGATAACCTTACCGTGTAGTACGGAAAAATAGCGGATATAGCCGGGTGCATGCGACATGAATCCCGAAATGGCAATTACTGCAATGAGTCCAGGGATGGATGTTCCCGGGTAGAGATGGATGAGATGTAACATCAGTAGTTTTATGTACAGAGCAATTCCTCTGAGTTGAACAAACCACAGCCAACCGGAGTATGCCTCCATGACCATCAATACGCTGCCGGAGACTATCGACAGGGTGAAATAGACCGGCTCGCTAGTTTGTGCCATTGCGGCTCCGAAAACGCCGGCGATACCGATCAGGTGGATTGATCGGACTGTTACTTTCAACAGTCGTCTGGCGTTATATGTGCGCAACGTATTCCATAGTGACATACAATACACTCCAGATTGTTTACAGTTCTTCGGGGGTAAAGGCCACCACTTGATCAATTGTTTTGGCATCGGTGAGCAGCATCACCAGGCGGTCGATTCCCAGAGCGATTCCTGCGCTTTCGGGCATATTGGTTAATTCACGCAAAAATGGTTCGGGGAGCGGATATGGTTGCTTCCCTGCGCTGCGACGCTGTTGTTCATCGTTGTCAAAGCGCCGTCGCTGTTCGGATTCATCGTTTAGTTCACTAAAGGCATTGGCTAACTCCAGCCCCGCTATATACAGTTCGAAGCGCTCGGCATGTTGAGGTTCTTTTGGTTTGATGCGGGCTAATGCGGCCATGCTGGTCGGGAAATCGTAGAGAATTGTTGGTTTGTTGCGTCCAAGCTGTGGTTCAACGTATTGACCATAGTGTTCCTCGAAACAGTTTTGTTCCACAACTTGATCTAATGATAATGGGGCGTAGTTGCTAAACGCTTGTTCCAGCGTGATTCGTTCAAAGGGTGGGGTTATATCGACCAGATACCCTTGATAGTTCAATTGTCCTGATGGCACTAAGCGTGTCAAAAGGTGTTCGCAGTCGAGCATCAGCTGGTGGTAGTCGCTGTGGGCGCGATACCATTCGAGCAAGGTAAATTCGGGTAGATGTTTACTGCCCCGCTCTGCATTACGCCAACAGTGGCATAGTTGGAAGATGAGGGGATAATCCGCTGCCAGCAGTCGTTTCATGCACAGTTCGGGGGAGGTAAGCAGCGCCCAGTTACCGCTGGGTATTGGATCAATATACAATTCCGGGGCGTTGGCGGGGATTCGCTGTGGTGTTTCCACTTCGAGAAAACCATTGGTGACGAAAAAAGCTCGAATTTCAGCTAAAATCATGGCTCTACGCATGAGTCGTTGCCGTTTTGCCGTAAGTCCCCAATTTGGGTCGACCATGGAGATCTATTCCTTAACGCGGGTCACATAGGCGCCGGTGCGGGTGTCAATTTGGATGAGTACCCCTTCATCGACAAAGGAGGGAACCTGTAGGTTGTAGCCGGTTTCGACGGTGGCAGGCTTGTTGTTGCCCGCCGCAGTGTCGCCTTTGACCCAGGGGTCGGATTGGGTGACGCGCAAATTAACAAAGATAGGTAGTGTGATACCGATTCCCTGCTCGCCGAACATCAGAATTTTTACTTCCATGTTGTCAACCAGAAAGTACTTGTCGTCGGCGAGAGTTTCTTCGCTGATGGATATCTGCTCGTAGGTTTTGGTGTCCATGAACACAAAACCGGTATCGTCTTTATACAGATATTGCATATCGCGCTCTTCAAGGGGGGCGGGCTTGAAGTTTTCACCACTGCGATAGGTACGGTCGAACAGTGATCCGGTGATCATGTTACGCAATTTACATTTGTATAATGCTTGTCCTTTGCCAGGCTTGGTGAAATCGAAACCGACGATGACATGGGGTTCTTCGTCGATCATTACTTTAAGACCTTTTTTCAGGTCGGAACAACTGTACATATAGGTAACTCCTGTTTGATGGTGTAAATTGAATTTAAAGCGCAACAATATAAGCACACAGTGGAGTGAATGTCATGGATAAAACGAAAAGCCACCCTTGGTGGGGTGGCTTTTCGAGTACTGGCGTTAAGCAGGTTGGTATAGGTATGGTATGGGTTTTATGTATAACGCCTTACGGTTTGCTACTGTTTTGGTAGAACAGCTGATCCATATTGCTGGCGCTCGTGATTGGTAGGGTCACGTTTGGGCAGCTGTTGGGTAATGGATAACCGCGATAACTCGGGTCTTTTTTTGCAGGTGTTGTGCCAAGTGGTGTTGCTATGGCAGAGCAAGCTGTAACTTAGTGTAAATATGACAGTTTTGTCTATTTGTGTTAGCTTGATGTTGTGCTTGTGCTGGAGCGCTATTATTTGCATTGATGCGAAAAAAGCCTCCCGTCAGTGCAGTTTTGCAATATAATGAGGAAAAAGATTTAACGATACGTGGTGGTGGTGGTGATGGTGATGGGGAGGGTTGGTCGGTTGGTTTTGCAATGGTGCAAAAGTCGCTAGCATAAATCGGCAAAAATGCAAGAGGCGGTAGTTTTTTTACCGATAATCGTCCTTATTTATTTGATGTTTTTTTAGTTTACGATAGATGGTAGCCATATTCATACCTGCTCGTCGTGCCGCTTCTTCAACATTGCCATCCGAGGAATTGAGCAGGTTGAGCAGGTAACTGGTTTCAAAATCACCTAGTGCTTGGGCATAGTCTTCTGTGTTGGAGGATATGGTGACGGAAGAATCTGTGGTGATGGACGGATCTACGCTGATAAATTGGGAGAGAACTGACACGCTGATTTGGTCGCTACTTTCCATTGTCATGCACGCTTCGATGACATTTTCCAATTGGCGGATGTTGCCGGGCCAGTCAAAGGCGCACAGCATTTGTGTCGCTTCCGGGGTAAAGCCTTGCACTGAGGTGGCGAATTTTTTATTTTGCTGATGGATGAAGTGGGCCGTAAGCAATGGCAGGTCGGTACGCCGTTGCCGTAGGGGGGGCAGGTGAATATTGACCACGTTGAGTCGATAGTAAAGGTCTTCGCGGTATTTGCCGTCGGTCATCTCCTGGGTCAGATCGGCATTGGTGGCCGAAATAATGCGTACATCTACTTTAATCGGCTTAGTGTCGCCGATGCGCATAAATTCCTGTTCCTGAAAAAAACGCAGTAGGGTTTTTTGCACTGTTAGCGGCAGATTGCCGATTTCATCGAGAAACAGGGTGCCTCCGTCCGTTGACTCCAAAAGCCCTTTGCGGTCGCTGTTGGCACCGGTAAATGCCCCTTTTTTATAGCCAAACAGTTCACTTTCCAACACCGATTCGGGCAGCGCCCCGCAGTTGATCGCCATAAAGCGTTGATCGCGGCGCGGAGAATTGTGGTGAATAGCCTGAGCGATCAACTCTTTACCGGTGCCGGATTCCCCGGTGATCAGGACGGAGGTGTCGCGAATCGCTACCTTTTTCACCGTCTCTAAAACCGATTTTAGCCCCGACGAGGCACCGATGATATTGTTGCAGGAGAATTGCCCGGCCAGCTCTTTTTTAAGCTCGCGGTTTTCTTCGACCAGTTTATTGTGATTCAGGGCATTTTTAACCCGATAGAGCAACTCTTCCGGTTCAAAGGGTTTGGTCAGCATGTCGTAGGCTCCTTTGCGCAGAGCCTGAATAGAGGTTTCGACGGTGGCATAGGCGGTGATCATAATTACCGGAATGAGCTTGTCCTTTTCCCGTATCCGTTGCAGCACCTCAAGGCCATCCATCCCCGGCATTTTGATGTCACTAATCACCAGATCATAATCGCCCGCATGGAAATTTTCCACGCCATCATAGGAGCGCGTATACGATTTAACCCGGTAGCCGCTGTCGCCAAGTACCGCTTCCATCATGCGGCATAAACCCTCTTCATTGTCGATTAACAGTATCCTTTTCCCACTCATTACAGATAGTCCTCATATTCAATGGGCAGACGAACGGTGACCGTTGTCCCAACGCCGTAAGTGCTGGTCATCAGGATGCTGCCGTGATGTTGCTCAATAATTTGTTTAGAGATCGCCAACCCGAGTCCCGTTCCTTTTTCCTTGGTGGTGTAAAACGGCTCGAAAATTTTTCTCAAACTGTCTGCGGGGATACCACTACCGTTATCGTGAAAGATGATCAACACGTTGGTGTCATCTAGTTTTGTTTCGACCTCAAGTCGTCCATTATCACTAATAGCACCACCGGCATTAAGGATAAGGTTGATGGCCACCTGACGCATTTGATCGCCATCAATGTACAGTAGAGGCAGATTGATACCAAACTTTTTGTCGATGGTGACATGGTGCATATCGGTATGTTTGGCGGCAAAATCGATAATATGTTCCAGTAGCATGTTGATGTCGGTTGTTTCTAGTGCCGATTTTGGTGTGCGAGCGAAGCTGAGCAGATCCTGAACAATTTTACGACATCGTTTGCTTTCGCACTTTATTTCATGAATGTAGGTGTAGTTTGGATCATCCTTGGCAATTTTATTTTCTAGGTAACCCGCATAGCCGAGGATTACGCCGAGGGGATTGTTGATTTCGTGGGCGACGCCGGAGGATAAGACTCCCAGTGATGCCATCTTGTCTTGCTGAGCTAAACAGGCTTCCATCTCCTGATTTTGGGTAACCATCACTGTCATGCGGTTGAAGGTGCGAGCCAACTCTCCCAGTTCATCATTAGTGTCGATCTGCATCTGTTCATTGAGATGCCCTGATTTTACCCGTCGGATCACCCGAATCATGTGGCGGATGGGGCTGGTGAAGATCTTAGACACATAACTGACCAACAGAACAGAGATGAGGCATGCCAGCAATGTTATGCCGGTGGTTAGTTTTATGTTATTCCAAGTTATGCTATTTGCGGTTTGGTAAAACTCATCTTCGTAGCAACCGACAGCGACAATCCAGTCCCACGGGGCAAAATAATCGTAGCGGACAATCTTCATGCGTGGCTTTTTATCATCATCGTTGCTCCACGGGTAGCGAATCCAGCCTTGCTTGTTATTACACATCTCTTTGATGAAAGGGTGACCGTTATGGTCGCGTGCAGCGTAAAAATTTTTCCCTTCATCGTCAGGGTGGATGGTGAAGGTGCCTTTGCTATCCATGCAAAAGATGTAACCAGTTTGTCCGACTCTCTTTTTTTTGATCTTATTTTTTAGATCGGTTAGCGCTTGTTGTTCATACAGGATGTCGGAATAACTTTCAGAAGTGTAACCGGCCGCAGCAATGATCCAATCCCATTGGGGATAATAGAGATATGCAGCTATTTTTTTGCGGTATGCTGTGTCTCCCAAGGCAATATTACGCCATGGATAGTGGATAATATGTATGGTGCCGGGATCCGATTTTAACGCTGTTTCCACCATTTCACGGATGAAGAAGCGACCGGAGCCGTCTTGTTGCTCAATGATGTTTTCCTGTTCGCGAGCCAGATGTAACTGCAAGGTGCCATCGCTGGACATGGCGTAGATATAACCACTTTCGCCGATGCTGACCCGTTTGAGCATTTTTCGGGTGCGTTGCTGGGCATCTTGTAGAGAAATTTTACCTTTTTGGTGTTGTTTGGCCTCGGCATCAACCATGTTCTTGGCAATGCTGGTCAGATTTTTTAGTTCGTTGATGAAATCATCTTTACGCTGTTGCTGGTAGACTTGAAACTGATGATGATGCGCTTCTAGCAGGTGGCGGGTGAAGGTGGACATGTGTTCCAGATCACCCATACTCGCCTGGTTGATTCCCCGCCGGGCTTGTTCCACCGAGGTGTAGCCGACAATGATACCCACTAACAGCAGCGGAATGACCACCAGTGGTAACACGATAATGAGCATTTTGACGCGTAATTTGCAGTTTTTAAACAGCGTAATCGCAGACATATTATTCCATTGAGTGATGGCGTCGTAGAGACGTTGCATGCAACGTCTGTACACATGCAACGTCTGTACACATGCAACGTCTGTACACATGCAACGTCTGTAC
>JAYEOA010000063.1:6366-17768 GCA_034722515.1 Thermodesulfobacteriota bacterium
TTTAAACAGCGTAATCGCAGACATATTATTCCATTGAGTGATGGCGTCGTAGAGACGTTGCATGCAACGTCTGTACACATGCAACGTCTGTACACATGCAACGTCTGTACACATGCAACGTCTGTACGGAAGTCGGTTCAGGTTTAATTATGGCGGTCGGAACCGGTATCCGGTAAGGCAAAGGCGCGGCGATAATGGCGCACTTCGATAAAGGCGATCTTGAATGCGCTGACAATAGGTACGCCGATAATCATCCCCATCACACCATACAGTTTCCCGCCCATCACAATGGCTAAAATTACCAGCAGTGGATGAAGGTTGGCTACCCGTGAAATCAATATCGGAATTAAAATGAAATTGTCGAGAATTACCTGTGCTATGAGGATATATAGTATCACTATCCACCAGAACTGAGCGCCGATACCGAGGTCAACTGCTGCGATGAGGATACCGGGGATCATGCCAACGAGTGGACCAATGTATGGGATGAGGTTGGTGATTCCGGCAAACAGACCCAGCAGCGGTGCATAGCGAATGTCGGTGAAGCTGAGCCCAGCGGTGATGACGATGCCGATAATGAGCGCTTCTATAATGCGACCGCGCACAAAATGAGCCATCTGGCGGCTGATCAGAAATGACAGGTCGTGAGCCATCTCGAAATAGCGGTTAGGAGCCAGAGACACCAAACCACGTATGATGGTGGTGCCATCGCGTAAAAAGAAGAAGGTGAAGATTGGCACCAGAACCATCATGCTGCCGAGTTTAAGGGCTGATTTTGGTGTTGCTACCAGCACGAACGATAATATTTGTTCAGCTGTACTGCGAACGGTGCCGGTGAGGTCGTAGTGCTCAAGAACGGGAAAACGTGTTTGCCATGATATTTGTGCTTCACGCAGATAGGCGATGAGTTGTGTGGTATAGCGCGGAAAATCGGTAAGGAGCGATCCCCACATGTTCTGACCATAGGGGATGAGCCAGCTACCGGTAAATAAAAACAGAGCAGTCACTAAAAAAAACATGCTGAAAATGGCACGTGTTCGAGGGGTGTGACGCTTTTCCAATGAGCTTACGAGGGGATCAAGGAGAAACGCCATTACCACCGCTAACAGTAACGGCACAAAGAGCCCCGATACGGCAAAGCGAAATAGTACCGTGATGGTTGATGCGGAGGAAAAGATTACCAAACCACTGGCAATGGCTGCTGTCATAGTAAGGTAAAATAGCAGGAAATGTGCTTTATTCAGATTCATTGTCTGTGACCTGATCGTTGCTAGTTGTCTGGAGCCTACGCAGCGCAATAGTGGCTGTTTGCAGTCGTTCGCTAATCATTTTGGTTAAGCCGAGCAGTATGCGGTTGGCAATATCGGGATGCTTGGTTGAGGTTGCCAACAGATCCGAGCGAAATAACCCAAGTAGTTCAGTGATCTCAGTGGTACGTGATGACACTTCGCGTGATGCCGGTGATGCAAGGGTTGTTTCACCAAAAAAATCACCGGGGCCGAGAATCGTTAACTCTTCTTCATTGTCGTGGTTGTCGCGGGTAAAGATCACCACGTGACCGGTGCGGATGATATACATCCCCGATCCGGGGTCGCCTTGCTCAAATACCGTCTCTTGAGCGTGATAGTTGCGCACATGCACTAGCTTTTCAAGATAGCTTAGATCGCGTTTTTCAAGTTCGGTAAAAATTGGTACCTTGGCCAGAAAACCGGTCAGCGATTCTTCGGCGACTTTAGAGTGGAAAATATTGCCCCACAACGATTTCATGTAACAGCCTCCTGATAATCAATTGATAATTGATAGTTTATAATGGATAATTAACTGCGCCCCTCGTAGGAGCCGCTCTCCAGAGTGCGAATGTTTAGAGCTAATCGGGTTTATCCTTGTTTTTGACCTTAATTATCCCTTATCCATTCTAATTTATCCATCGCTCCCAATTATACCAATATGTCAAAGCATGACCAGAAAAAACGCAAATATGATAATGTTCTGAACGTGCATTTTTAATAGGAATTGCTATGGATACTATTCTCGATTTAGATTTACCCAATATTGCCACCGCCTGCGGTGTTTATTTGATGTTCGGCAGCGATGAGCGCGTATTGTATGTTGGCAAGGCGCGTAATTTACGTGCCCGGTTGCGCAACTATGTGCGTGGTGAAGATAGTCGCGCCCATGTGCAGTTTTTGCTGCGTAGGGTGGTGCGGGTGGAAACTATCGTTACCGATACCGAAAAAGAGGCGTTGATACTCGAAAATACCCTGATTAAGAAACATAAGCCGCGTTACAATATCAATTTACGTGACGATAAAACCTATGTTTCGTTGCGAATTGATTTAAACGAAGAGTTTCCCGCTATTCAGATTGTCCGGCGGGTGCGCCGCGATGGTGCGCTATACTTTGGTCCCTATTCCTCCGCTAGCGCCCTCAAGGAAACCCTCAAAGAGCTGTACCGTGTTTTTCCCTTGCGTCGCCATCGCTGGTCACAATGTCGTCGCCGCGAACGCCCCTGTTTGTTTTATCAGATTGGTCAGTGCAGCGCTCCCTGCCACGCCAAGATAAGTAAGGATGATTACCGTATGTTGGTGGATACGGTCATTGCTTTTCTGTCAGGGCGTCACGACGAGGTGCTTACCCTATTGCAACAACGGATGAGCGCAGCCGCAATCGATATGCGTTTTGAGGAAGCCGCTCGTTTGCGCGATCAGATTCGGGCTATTGAGCGCACTCTGGAACAACAGAAAGTGGTGAGTAGTGATAATGCCGATCTCGATGTGGTGGGATTACACCGCGAAGGGGGCGAGGTGGAGATCTGCTTGCTGTTTATCCGCGCCGGTCGGCTGGTAGGACGGCGTAGCTACGCGGTGCGCTGGTCGTTGGATGAGGATAAGTTGCTCGCCGGTTTTTTGCAACAATACTATGGTAGAGATACGTTGATCCCACCCACAGTGTTGTTGCCGTTGCTCCCTGACAGCGTAGAGGCGTTGCGTATGTGGTTGAGTGAACGGCGAGGTAAAAACGTGCTGTTGCAGGTGCCACAACGTGGTACTCGTACCGAATTGTTGGCGCTTGCCAACAAAAATGCCAGCGAAAGCTATCGTGAACGGGGTGATCGTCGCGAGGCACGCGGCGCAGTTCTCGAAGATATTCAAAGCAAACTCGGTTTGCAACGCTTACCGCGACGGATGGAATGTTACGATATATCTCATGTGCAGGGGACGCACACCGTAGGTAGTATGGTGGTGGTCACCGATGGTGAAGCCGACAAGAGCGCCTATCGCCATTTTCGTATTAAAACGGCTGCCGCATCTGACGATTACGCCTCATTGCACGAAGTGCTCAGTCGCCGTTTGCGCCGGGGTGTCGATGAAGATGATCTGCCCGATATGCTTCTCATCGACGGTGGCAAAGGGCAGTTGTCCATGGTTGAGGATGTGATCAATCAACTGGATCTAAGCGGTCGCTTGGATCTTGTTTCCATCGCCAAAAGCCGCATTAAACGCAATAGGCGTGGACAAGTAGTAGAGCGCAGCGAAGAGCGTTTTTTTCGCCCGGGACGCAAAAATCCCGTGGTGTTGCGACAGGGTTCACCCGCCTTGTTCATGCTCGAACGCTTACGCAATGAAGCCCACCGCTTCGCCATTACCCATCACCGCAAATTGCGCACCAAAGCCGGATTAGAGTCAGAACTGGAACAGATCTCCAGTATCGGTCCCAAGCGACGCAAATTGTTGCTCAAACACTGCGGCAGCGTCAATAAAATTAAACAGGCAACGTTGGAGGAGTTACGCCAAGTGTCCGGTTTGCCCGAAGCGGCAGCGACAGCGGTGTATGAGTATTTTCATGGCGGCGAGTAATTTGGATCAATCTTCGCTATTTACAGCCCCCGTAGGAGCCGGCTCCTACACTATCAATTATCCATTATCCATTATCCAAGTGCCGGCTTAGCAGTTTAGTAACATCCTCAGCCAGTAATGGTTTGCTGAATAGATACCCTTGCGCTTCGTTGCAATGTAGCTCTTCAAGAAATCTTCTCTGTTTATCTGTTTCGATCCCTTCAGCGGTGATTTGCAAATTCAAGCTGTGTCCCAGAGCGATAATCGCCTTGGTGAGGGTTTCACCATCGGCACTTTTACCGATATCCCACACAAATGAGCGATCAATTTTCAGGCGATTGATGGGTAGCTTTTTCAGGTAGTTAAGGGATGAGTGCCCGGTACCAAAATCATCGACCGAAAAATCAACTCCCAACTCTCGTATTTGCTGCAACATGGTGATCGATTGCTCCGGGTGGCGCATGATAAACCCTTCGGTGATCTCCAATTCCAGTGCATAGGCGGGGCAGCCTGTTTGTTGAAGCACTTTTTGGACTGTTTGCGCTAGCGTGTCGAGTTGAAGCTGGCGACCAGAAAGATTAACCGCTACTCGGTGGATGTCAAAGCCTTGTTGGCGCCACTTAACCAGTTGTTCACAGGCAGTACGTAAAATCCATTCCCCCATGGGGATGATGATGCCGGTCTCTTCGCTTAAGGGGATAAAATCATCTGGTGGTACTAACCCCATTTCCGGGTGTTGCCAGCGCATCAGCGCTTCTACGGCAACAATTTTTCCGGTGGGCAATGCGACTTGAGGTTGGTAATGTACCACTAGTTCATCTCGTTTTAGTGCCTGACGTAGTTGACTTTCAAGCAGTACTTTCTTCATTGCCGTTTCTGTCAGTTGTTCTGAATACACATGATAACAGTTTTTCCCATTATCTTTGGCTTCATACATGGCGGTATCGGCGTTTTTCAGCAGGTTTCCCATGCCGTCACAATCACCGTCAAAGTTCGCAATACCGATGCTGCAAGTGATAAACAGCTCATAATTATTTACCATAAATGGCTGCTGCATACTGTCAATGATCTGTTGTGCCTTGGATATCGCATCCTCAATAGAACGAATACTCTGCAAAATAATGACAAATTCATCGCCGCTCAAGTGGGCAATGGTATCCACTTCACGGCTATGTTCCTGCAGCCGTGTCGCCACCACTTTGAGTACCTCATCACCGGCACCGTGCCCCAGGCTGTCGTTTATCTTTTTGAAATTATCCAGATCCATAAACAACACTGCGCCATGGCTGTTTTCCCGTTTTGCGTATTGGATGGAGTGTTCTAACCGTGCCTTCATGAGTAAGCGGTTGGGTAGCCCCGTCAGGGAATGATGGTGAGCCTGATGTTTGAGCTGCTTCATCGCTTGTTTGCGTTCAGAAATGTCGCGCATAATGCTATGAACAACGGTTCCGTTTTCTGTTGGAATTGCAGTGCCCGAAATTTCGCACGGAACAACATCGCCATTTTTATCCAAGTGATCCCATTCAAAGAGGTGGCTCCCCTGTACGATGGCAAGTTCTAGCATCTTGGGGGCTTTGACCTTTGATTCCGTGCCATCTGGTTGAAATTGTGGAGATAATTGTGCCGGTTTTTTATTTAATAAGTCATCGACACTAGCGTATTTCAGCAAGTTGGCTGTAGCATTATTGCAATCAATAAAAAAACCACCCTTATTGATAACCATGGCGTCGCTCGAGTTTTCAAAAAAGGTGCGATAACGTTTTTCACTGTGACGCAATTGTTCGCGAACATGATACTCGTCGGTTATGTCGCGAAAAACCAGTATCACGCCGGTGATGGTTCCGTTAGCATCATGAATGGGGGCTGCGGAATCAGCGATTTGGTATTCACGGTCATCTTTGGCTATGAGTACAGTGTGGTTAGCCAGTTCAACGATTTTGCCATATTTAAGGACTTGTTGTACCGGATTATCTTCTTGTATACGAGTGGTAGCGTTAATGATGTGGAATGTTTCAGTTAGTGGCTGACCTTTGGCTTGGCTAATATCGCAGCCCGTCAATCGTTCAGCGACGGGATTCATGCGGGTGATTTTACCATGGATATCGGTGGCAATTACGCCGTCGCCGATGGAATTGAGGGTGGTATGCAGGTTCTCTTTTTCAGCGGAAAGAATTTTTTGAGTTGCAATTTTAGCTTGCAACATGGTGTTGACGTCGCTTGCCATATGATACAGTTCTTCAAAGCGAATCAGGTTGCTGTCAATAGCCTTATCGTCGGACGATGCCTGCTCGACAGAGGTGACAAACAGGGATAAATCACCCGATAACCGTCGACTGATGAGGTGAAATAGCCATAAAAACAGTATAAGCAGTATGGTTGTTATCAGCAGGGTAGTTTTTATAGCGTTATTTAACTGTTGTTTTAGCTTGGTGTTCAGTTTGCCAATTTGGGTTTCTACATCATCAAGGTAAACACCGGCACCAATCATCCATTGCCATTGCTCAATTCCCATTACAAAGGATGTTTTGGGCGATATTTTTTGTGTTGAAGGTTTATTCCAAGCGTAATAGATGAAATCACCCGCCGGATTTTTTACCGCCCTTCGTTCCTCTTGTATAACTTTTACTCCGTTTGGGTCGGTGAGATCCCAAATGTTTTTCCCGATCAAGTGTCTTTGGGTGTCGTTCATCAATGTTGTTCCATCATATGAAACAACAAATATGTAGCTGTTTTTTTTGTTGCCAAAGCGTATGGCGCTAATTTCTTCCAATAGTTTCGACTGTAGTAGACTAGTTTGTTGTTCACTGTGTGCGCGTTGATAATTGATCGATGCTACAACTCGTTCCACTTCGTGCTTAATCAGCGCTTTTTGCCGGGCGACATGCTCGCTGCGCATGGTAGCAGCTCGTTGATTGAACCGATGGCTACCTTGATATATTTGCACGGCAACAATCATCACCGTTAGCAGAATAAACGAGGAGATAAAGAGGATTTTAATGGTGCGGATCAGATTGACTCTTTTTTTCATCGTGACCCCTTAAGTTGTTGATAATTGAAATAATTGAGCAAATTCATCGGCGGGGACTGGTCTACTGAACAGATAACCCTGCGCTTCGTCGCAATGGAGATCGGCAAGGGATCTCTGCTGTTCTTCCGTTTCAATTCCTTCAGCGGTGATTTTTAAATTCAAGCTGTGTCCCATGGCGATAATTGTTTTAACGATAGAAAAACCATCTGCATTATGTTCCATGTCGCGGACGAAGGAGCGATCAATCTTCAAGCGCTGGACGGGAAAGCGTTTGAGATAACTCAACGAAGAATGACCGGTGCCAAAATCGTCTATCGACAGTTCAATGCCAAGATCGCGCAGTTGTTGGAGAACCTTAATCGCTTCTTCGGGCTGCTGCATCATAAAGCTTTCGGTAATCTCCAGTTCCAGTGCCGTGCCGGGGCAGCCGGTTTCGTGCAGGACACGCTGCACCACCTGCAGCAGGTCTTTCTGTTGAATTTGGCGTCCAGACAGGTTGACAGCCATTTTCCCCAGTGCAAACCCCTGTGCGCGCCAATCCACCCATTGTTGGCAGGCGGTGCGTAAAATCCATTCCCCCATGGGGATGATCAGACCGGTCTCCTCACTTAACGGAATAAACTTGTCGGGTGGAATCAGTCCCATGTCGTGGTGTTGCCAGCGTACCAGAGCTTCACAGGCGATAATTTCGCCGTGGGGTAGTCCCACTTGTGGTTGGTAATGGAGGATGAACTCCTCTTTTTCTACGGCGCGGCGTAAATTGTTTTCCAACATAATTCGCTCAAAGGCGGATACGGTTAATTCTGGTGAATAGAGATGGTAGCTATTCTTGCCGCTATCTTTGGCTTTATGCATCGCTACGTCGCTATTTTTTAACAGCATATCAATATCTTCACCATCGTCGGGGAAGATTGCTACCCCTATACTGCTGGTTATAACCAGTTCGTAATCTCGTATCATGAGTGGTTGTGATAATTGTTGGAGCAGGTGCTCGGCGCGGGCGACGGCATTATGTACCGAGCGCACTGTATCGAGGACGACGATAAACTCGTCGCCGCTGAGGTGGGCAACGGTATCGACGTTGCGGCAATGCTTTTGCAACCGTTGAGACATTTGAAGGAGCACTTCGTCGCCGGCGGCATGCCCTAAGCTATCATTGATATGTTTAAAGTTATCCAGATCGATATGGAACACGGCACCCTGTTGTCGGTTCCGCGCAGCTTGCTGAATGGAGTGATCGAGACGGGCGCGGAGTAATAGTCGGTTCGGTAGCCCCGTTAATGCATGGTGATGCGCCTGATGTTCCAACTTTTGCACTACCGAATTGATCTTGGTTAAATCGGAAAAGGTGGCAATATAGTGGCTGATGTTGTCATGTTCATCATGCAATGTATTGATGGATAACCATTCAGGGTAGATGTCACCATTTTTACGCTTGTTCCAGATTTCACCCTGCCACGAGCCGTTTCTGGCTAACGCTTGCCACATCTGTTGATAAAAGGCTTCATCGTGACGACCAGATTTCAGTATGCTTGGATTTTGTCCGATAGCTTCCGCTTCGCTGTAGCCGGTGATCTGACAAAAAGCCGGATTGACCAACTCAATGGTTCCATCCTCGGCGGTGATGGTGATCCCCTCGCTGGTGCTTTTAAACACCATGGCCATCAGGCGCAGTTTGGCTTCCTGCTCGGTTTGTGCGGTAATATTTTTTAAGCGGGCAACAACACCACCGACCTTGTTATCATTGACATAAGGGGTAAGGGTGATCTTCATATTGCAGAGTCCATGCCCGGGAAAATCGATCCATGTTTTAAATGTCACCGGTTTCTGATCGTTAAAAATAGTTTGTTGATGTGTCAGGTACGTTTGATAACGCTTTTCACCCATAATTTCTGTAGCATGTTTGCCGATCAATTTTTCCGCTGTAGTGGCGTAGTAGTCGGTCATGACATCATTGATGAGAAGACAGATATGATTCTGATCAAAAAAGGCGATCAGGTCGGTGTTCGTTGACAATATTTGTTCATAACGCTGTAGATTAGCGATATATTTTTCCCGTGCAGTGACATCCGCCGCGATTACTGCATAGGCAGTAATGTCACCAATATTGTTTTTGATGGGGTAGATCGATCGAGCCAGAATCCTGCCATCCGGCATGTAACGCATTGCATGGAATACCTCTTCGGTGCGGATGACCTCCAACGTCGGGCAGTTGTCACAGATGTCGTTACAATCCCACAATACTTTGTGACAAGGTTGTCCACGGTAATTATTGGCATCAACTCCATAGGCATTGATTGCCGCAGTGTTCATAAGTTGCACCTTCAGGTCACGATCGAGGAGAATCAGCACTTCGTCCATGCTGTTGGTGATGTCGCGAAAGCGTTTTTCACTTTCAATTAATGCCTTGTGTGTCTTACGCTCATTGGTGACATCCTCCATTAGGTGCATTGAATTCAGGTAGTTGCCCTGTACATCGTTGATAACAAAGGTTTGTGAACGATAAATATCGCTACCCTGAATGATGTCAATCTCTTCGGTGCAATTTTCGTTATGCTTGCTTTGACTTGACTCAAGGCAGTCGGGCAACGGAGCCTCAAGTTTTGGGAAAATTTCCCAATAATATTGGTTCAATACCTGTGCGAATGTATGTCCTGCCCGATCTAAATAGGCTTGGTTTGCTTTGATGATGCGCCCTTTTTTGTCATGCAGGAAAATTGGTGAACTGATGGCATCAAAGGCATCAGCCCATTGCTTTTCCGCTGTTTGCAACATCTCCGTGGTAACGATAACCTTGTTGTTCAATGCCTTGTTTAGCGTTAGAACCTCGATATTAGTGTCCTGTAGTTCTTCTTCGGTACGTTGCAAATTTTGGACAGCGTGACTGAGTTTGTTTTGGGTGGAGAGTACCTGTCGATATATTAGTGAGATAAGGGCGAAAACGCTGAAAATTATGCTCAATGCCCATAGGGTTTCGGTGTGTTGGTTGTTTTTTTGAGTGGCAGTAATTTGCGCTCGAAAATGGTTCAATTCGTCGTTGGCATCATAGGCGAGTTTGTTTGCATTTTCGGTTAAACGTAAAATTTGCGCACGGATACCTTTGGCAAAAATACGTAATAATATACCCTCTTTTTTGAGTGATTCACCTTGTCGGTTTTTCAATATTCGATTTCGTTTGGCTGTTAGCGCAATTGTTTGAGCTATTTTTTCTTCGAGTAACAACAATTGTGGGCGTAGGGTTAATACAGCGACATTGTATAGGTGTCGCTGGCTTGGCGTGTAGGAGATTGAGGTGGTTACGCTATATTTATTGGTCAGGTTGAGGGCTTTTCCCCGGGTTATTGTCCCGCCGTCGGCGAGGATGTTTAAGATAGTATGGAGAACTCTTGCTGTTTTTTGGGACTCGCTTAATAATATTTTTTGTTGTTCTGTGTTTGCCGAGAACAGAATCATATAGAATTGAGTTGAGACCTTCCTTAAATCACTGACAATCAATTCACCCAAGTCTTTTTTAGCTGTTACGTTCTGAATTTGTTGTTTAACCCTGTGTTCATAGGAGCGCAGGTTGTTTTGCCGAATCAGAATTGTGGAAAAACCAATTAAAATGATCACCAGTATCAACATTAGGCAGACATTACTGCGTAATATGATTCGGGATGGTTTATTCATCGTTATTTCTCCCGAAACCATAACTGGTGAAAATAGCCTGCCCTTTGGCAGAGCTGGCAAGTGCCATAAAATGTTGTGCCAATGTTTTGTGGTGTGCTGTGCTTAGCAGACCAAGACGCAATGTGACGGAATCGGCAGTTTTTTTAGCAAGGGGTAAAACACTAACATTTCGGCTGTTGTTTTGTCTTGTGACCGAGAGCCAATTAAGTACTAAGTCGACCTCGTTGTTAAGGATGGCGCTGTTTAAGGCTCTTGAATCCAGTAAAAAAAATAGAGCCTGCCTGTATGCTTGTTGGCGAAGTCCCTTACTTTCCAACAATATCTCAGTTTTGCGACCTATTGCACAGCTTTTAGGGTCGCCAAGCGCAGTGCGGTAGTTGCCGCTGACAAGGTTGGTTAAATCAGCGCTTATGTTTAATGGGTTATCTTTTGCCACCACCATCACTGCATGGTTACAGCCAACTGCTACGTCGCTAACTACTAGCCCTTCGTTGATCGCTTGATCGATGTAGTATTCGCTGCTGGGGAGGTAAAGGTCACCTGCCTGATTGATTTGAATACTGCGATATAGAACTCCAGAGCCTTCGTTGATGATTTTGACGATACACATTTCCTGCAGCTCAAAAATATCAGCAATTTCTTGAATAGCTTTCGCCATTGTGCTTCCACAATAGATCAAGATCTCTTTGTTGCTAGTTTGTGCGGACTCTGGTTGTTGACGGTAGTCACAACCCATGAGGAGGAAAAATAGTGCCAAACAGCATAATATTAAGCGGTATTGCATTGATGTCCCCCTATTATTTGAAACAGCAACTTCTGATAAATGATTACCTACTTTGCTTGCACAATAACGTTAGCATAAAAGCCTG
>JAYEOA010000063.1:17868-46202 GCA_034722515.1 Thermodesulfobacteriota bacterium
GAAAAATAGTGCCAAACAGCATAATATTAAGCGGTATTGCATTGATGTCCCCCTATTATTTGAAACAGCAACTTCTGATAAATGATTACCTACTTTGCTTGCACAATAACGTTAGCATAAAAGCCTGTTTGTCTATAGTTAGAAATATTGTAAATATTGAGTTAATTAGCCGGTTCCGGTAATGGCTCATTAAGTATTTGCATTAAAATGTGCGCTAACGGTGTACTAGCCCCTTTTTTCTAAATCCTGTAGCATCTGCTGATATTTGTCAGGATCATCTTCTGGGCAGATTACTTCGATGGCGATATTGTTCTCACAAGAGTCAGCAGGAGCGCCATCATCCCTACCGCAGGAACAAGAGAGGTCGGCAAGTCTTCCTTCATTGCTGCTACAGCCGCCGGAAATACCTTTGCGACCAAACATGATGCCAATGGATAAACCGGCAAATGCGAGGAGAAATACAATTAACGCAGGGATGAATATTTTCATAGGGATGCCTTATTATTGTTTAATATAGGTGCTAAAGCTACTACTTTGTTTTTCGATGAATTTATCACCTTGTTTGATGAGCATAAAGATGGCGAGCTGGTGTTGGTTGGCGAATTCCATCCCTTTGATTGGTCCTAATACCATTAACGCCGTTGCTAAAGCATCTGCTTGCATACAGGAATCGCTGATCACTGATACCGATGCCAGTTGATGGGTTATCGGGCGACCGGTGCGCGGGTCTATGGTGTGGGAGTAGCGGGAGCCATTTTGTTCAAAATAGTTGCGGTAATCGCCCGATGTTGCCATCGCTGATCCCACAAGATTTATTTGTTTGCAAATGCTTCGCTGTTTGGCAACAGCGCTTTCAATGCCAACGATCCATGGTTGTTGTTGAGCTTTAAGGCCATGGGTGATGATTTCGCCGCCAATTTCAACCAAAAAGTTGTCAATGTTATTGCTGAGTATCAATAATGCTATGGCATCTACTGCATATCCCTTGGCGATTGCGCAGAGATCCAAATATATTTCATCGGTATTTTTCTTAAGTGCCGTTGGAGTTTTTTGCAATTGCAGCTGTTGATAGCCGATTTGTTGCTGTAACTGTTTGATGGCGTTGCTATCGGGAATCATATCAATGTTAATCGAAGGACCAAACCCCCACAGGTTGACCAAATTTCCCACTGTTATATCAAACGCTCCATCGCTTAAGCGACTTATTTCTTGAGCTTGTTCGATGACTCTGAAGGTTTCGGTTGATATCTCCATCCATTGATTGCTTGGGTGGCGGTTAAAGCGGGACAGTTCTGAATCTTTTTTGTATGTAGACATTTTATGATCGATTTCAGCTAATCTGGTATCGATCTGATTTTTTAATTTAGCTACATCTATTTTTTCACCAGCTTCGGGAATCAACTTGATGTGGTAGCTTGTTCCCATTGTTGTGCCACTCATGATGATGGGTTGGTTGGTTGTGGAGTGTTGATTCAAATAAACGATCAAACCTGTTGTTGCCAATAAGATGCCGGCGATGATGTAGAGATGTTTTTTCATTATTGCTCCAAAAAAAAGACCACATCGGATGACGTGGTCTTCGATTCGTGTATATAGAATGAGGTTACAAGTTGTTGATCCCAAGAACAAGGCGAGCTTTAATATGTTTTTCCTGCTCTTCCATCTGGAGCAGATTTTTGAATATTTCACGAACTTCAGTGTTTGCCGCCGTATCAGCTACCCCTTTGTACGATGCGATAAGGCAGTTGTCAATGGTGCTGCCAATTTTCATGACATCATCAACAGTCATTACAGGGGAATATTTCAGAGCATCCAATGGGAGGAAGGTGCGTTGCTCTTTTGAATACTGATACCAAGCATCCAGCGCTTTCGAAGAGATAGTATCTTCAAATTGTTTCAGGGAACGTTCAAGGTGCTTTTCATGACGCACCATGTAGTCGAGCAGTAACTTAACCCGGGCACTTTGTGCCTTATCTGCTAGTTGCTGATAGAATTCGCTGACTTTGTTGTGAAACTCACGAGCGTAGTTTAAAATTTCTTTGGCTTGACCGTATGGCATATGATTTCCCTCCAAAATAAGTTCGCCCCCATATGCAGTTGATAGTTCAAGGCTAGCATATGGGGGCGATATTACAAGCTACTTCCGATTAACCAAAATCGTCAAACATGATGTTCTCGCGTTCAACACCTTGCTCCAGGAGCATATTGGTGACTGCGTCAGCCATCATTGGGGGACCACACATGTAGTATTCGCAGTCCTCAGGGGCCTCATGATCTTTAAGGAATAGATCGTACAACACAAGATGAATGAATCCGACCGGGCCAGTCCAATTGTCATCTGGCTCTGGGTCAGAAAGGGCACAGTACCATTTGAAGTTCGGATACTTTTCCTGTAACTCATTGAGTTCTTCAACGTAGAACATCTCTTTTGCACTGCGAGCACCGTACCAGTAGGTTATTTTACGGGTAGTTTTAATACGCAGCAGTTGATCCAAGATGTGTGAGCGCATGGGTGCCATACCGGCACCACCGCCGATGAAGACCATTTCGTTTTCGGTCTCGCGGGCGAAAAACTCACCGTAAGGACCAGAAATGGTGACTTTGTCGCCGGGCTTAAGGTTGTAAATAAACGAGGACATCTGTCCCGGAGGTGCATCGGGTGCGTTAGGTGGTGGTGGGCAAACCCGCACGTTGAGCATGATCATCCCTTTTTCCAAGGGATAGCTTGCCATAGAATAGGCACGCATAATCGGTTCTTTAACCGATGACTTGTATTGCCATATATTGAACTTGTCCCAGTCGGTACGGTACTCTTCTTCAATGTCAAAATCGGTGTAAGACAATTCATGGGCAGGAGCTTCGATCTGGATATAGCCTCCAGCGCGGAAATCGCAATCCTCCCCTTCAGGCAGATCAACAATGAGTTCCTTGATGAAGGTTGCCTTGCCGTCGTTGGAGCGAACGGTACATTCCCATTTTTTGATGTCGAAGATTTCAGCAGGGATACCCAGCTTCATATCTTGTTTTACGCCAACTTGACAGCTGAGGCGTAAGCCTTCACGGGCTTCGCGCTTAGTGATGAAACCGGTTTCTGTAGGCAGAATATCGCCGCCGCCTTCAAATACCTTGACATGACATTGACCACAAGTGCCGCTGCCGCCACAGGCAGATGGGATGAAAATACCTTGATCGGCAAGGGCTCCGAGCAACTTACCGCCTGGTTTGGTAGTGATGGTTAAGTCGGGATTATCGTTAACTTCCAAATAGATGTCACCACTGGGAACCAGGCTCTTACGGGCAGCGAGAATGATCGCCACCAGAGCGAGGATAACCACGGTGAACATGGTGCTTCCTACTATAATTAAGTCCATAGTTCAGTCCTTTATTCGTGTAACCGCTGGGTTAAAACTGCAGGCCGGAAAATGCCTTGAATGACATAGCCATCAGACCAACAATGATGAAGGTGACACCCACACCGCGAAGCCCCTTAGGAACATCACTGTAAACCATCTTTTCGCGAATGCCCGCAAGCATTGCGATGGTCAGGGCGAATCCGACACCAACGCCAACCCCATATACCATACTTTCCCCAAAGTTGTAGCCACGCTCAACCATAAACAGTGATGCACCAAGAATGGCGCAGTTTACTGTAATCAGGGGGAGGAAAATTCCCAGGGCGTTGTACAGCACCGGTAGGTACTTGTCCAGAGCCATCTCTAATATCTGGACGATAGCGGCAATTACACCGATATAGCAGATCAAGCCGAGAAAACTCAGATCCATCTCGGGATAGCCTGCCCATGAGAGTGCACCTTTTTTGAGCAGGAACACGTAAAGTAAGTTGTTAACCGGTACGGTGATAAGTTCAACAGCGACAACCGCAGCACCCAGCATGATTGCCGTATCTACTTTTTTGGAGACGGCAATGAAGGTACACATACCCAGAAAGAACGTCAGGGCAATGTTGTCGATGAAGACAGAATCAAAGAAAATTGTAAAATAATGTGCCATTACGTTTATTCCTATTCTTGGAGTTCAGGCTTCCAGGTGCGTAAACCCCAGATAATAAAGCCGATGAGGAAAAAGGCGCTGGGCGCAAGCATCATCAGACCATTCGTTACATACCAGCCACCGTCGTTGACCGGGTTGAGTATGGTCAGACCGAAGAGTGAGCCGGAACCGAATAGTTCACGGACAAAAGCCACAGCCATCAGAACGATACCGTAACCGAGACCGTTGCCGATGCCATCCATGAGACTTTCATATACCGGATTTTTCATGGCATAGGCTTCAGCGCGGCCCATAACGATACAGTTGGTGATGATTAAGCCGACGTAGACCGATAAGGCTTTACTCATCTCGTAGGCGTAGGCTTTGAGCATCTGATCGATGATGATAACCAGGGTAGCAATAATGGTCATCTGTACAATAATACGGATGCTGTTAGGAATATGGTTGCGAATGGCGCTGATGGCGGCATTCGAACAGCTCGTGACCAGTATGACAGCGATGGTCATGGTAAGAGCTGTGGACATTTTATTGGTGACTGCAAGGGCTGAGCAGATACCGAGGATCTGCAGCGCAATTGGATTGTTATTAAACAACGGATCCAGCAGTGCGTCTTTTGCTTTAGCCATGATTAACCTCTCTTCGATTTCAGCTTGGCGATAAACTTGCCAAATCCGTGATCACTGAACCAGTAGCGGACGATGTTTTGTACCTTGTTGCCGGTAACAGTGGAGCCGGCGATCCCGTCGATGGTGTTAACTGCATCGGCTGCAGTGGGATTGAATTTCCCTTTTTTGACCACCTTGATCGCAACCGCACCAGATTTATTGTAGATCTGCTTGTCAGGCCACTGAGCTTTCCAGTTCGGGTTGTCAACTTCGGCACCGAGACCAGGAGTTTCCGCATGCTGGTAGAAGGTGAACCCTTTGACGGTAGTGCCATCGGCAGCAACGGCGATGTAGCCGTACATGGGACCCCACATGCCAGCACCACGGATCGGCAGGATGAGATCGCCCGATTTGGTTTGGTAAATGGCAGCATATTTAGCGCGGACACCAATGCCAGCCAGATCCTGTGCAGCAGGGATCTTTTCGGATAGTGCCGGATCGTCTATCGCTTCTTTTTGATCGTATGTTGCTGCATCAACAGCGGTAGTAAACTCACCGGCAGATAGATCGACCAGTTTTAACTCGACGTTAGAGGTGAAGAGCTCGTCGATATTGCCCCCTTCGTCGATTTGCTGTTGGAATCCACCGGCAGCAAGAACCGTTTTACGGATTTCGAGTTGTTTGTTATAGGCTTCTTTGTCGATGCGCACAATGGCTGCTAAACATACTAAAATAGAGCAGACAACGCACAGCGAGAAGGCGACTAGAAATGTTTTAAGTGTAGAATCATTAGACATGGCGCAATTTCCTTTTCTTGATGTGTGCGTTCACGACTAAGCGGTCAATCAGTGGCGCAGTGACATTACCGAACAGGATAATGATGCCAACACACTCCGGCATAGTTGGATTGTAAACGCGCACGAGAACAACCACAGAGCCGATGAGCAGACCGTAGATCCATTGCCCCTTAACGGTCATAGCTGCCGAGGAGTGATCTGTTGCCAAAAATACCATGCCGAAAGCCAGACCACCGAGTACTAGATGCCAGGCTGGATTCATTGCGTCAGGGCTGAATAGGCACAGAATAGAGGAGAGGGTAACCACACCGATAAGGATCGAAGCGATGATTCTCCACGAAGCGATACCGGTAACCAGCAGCACAATTGCACCGAGCAAACATGCCAGAGCTGATGTTTCACCCATGGTGCCGGGGACGGCTCCCAAAAAGGCGGATTGCCAAGTGATTCCTTGAGCCGCAAGACTGGAAACGCCATCACTTAACGCCATTGCTAACGGAGTTGCGCCGGAGTAACCATCAACGGCAGTCCAGACGGCATCGCCGGATACGGAGCCGGGATAGGCCATCGACATGAAAGCCCAGGCAACCAATGCCGGATTGAGGAAGTTCATGCCGATACCACCAAATATCTCGCGTCCGATTACCACACCAAAAATGGTGGCGATAGCTACCTGCCATAGTGGCGCTGTAGGTGGCATGAGCAGGACAATTAATGTCGCTGTGACTAAAAAGCCCGCATCAATATCTTTTTTGCGCATGGCAGCAAAGATGGTGACACAGACAGCTTGAGTCAGCATTACGACAATCAACATTGGTAAAAACGAACCGGCACCAGTGAGTAGGTTGGCAAAGATTGACGAGCTATTGCTCAGGGCGGGCAGACTCTCGATCTGTCCTGCAGCAAACATTTGGTTCAGGGTCAGGTTCTCTTGATAGCCGCTGTTCCACATGGCCATCATGATGCAGGGTAGTAATGCCAGCATGATGATACTCATGACACGCTTGTGGTTGATGCTATCGCGTACCTGAGTGGAGCCAGTAGTGACAGTGGCGGGAGAGTACAGTGTTGTATCAATCGCTTCGTGCAGGGCGGAGTATTTTTCCCACTTGCCACCCTTGTCGAAGTGAGGTTTTAAATCGTCGAGTAATTTCACGGCTGTTATCCCTCTCTCTCGATGGTGGTGAGTGCGTCACGCAGCATGACACCGTAATCGTTTTTGCCAGAGCAGACAAAATTGCACAGAGCCAGATCCTCTTCATCTAATTCCATGCAGCCTAGATCTTGTGCCTGATCGGTATCGCCTGCTGCAAGGCTGAATAGCAGGAAGTTTGGCAGCATATCCAATGGCATAACTTTTTCAAACGAGCCAATGTTAAGGATATTGCCCTTGCGACCATATTGACTGGTATTCATCGGTGCTGTAGGGCCACCGGTAAATGCAGAAAGGAAAACGCGTTTGAGGGAGAATTTATCTTCCCCGGCCGTTAATGATACCAGCAGTTCACGCTCTTTTTTCTCGGGTATAACGGAAACTTGCAGGTGAAAGCGACCCAGAAACGCCATGGGACCAGCTGCATTGGTGCCGTGCAACACAGAACCGGAAACGATACGTTGATCGCCCCTGGCGACCTCTCCGGTCATTAGTTCCTCAAGGGAAGCGCCGATGCGGGTACGAACCAGACGTGGGTTTTTTGCGCCGGGTCCACCGATGGCGACAATACGCTCGACGGGGATCTTGCCCGAAGTAAAGAATTTACCGTAGGCGATTACGTCCTGATAGTTGAGCGACCAAACCTCTTTTCCTTCGCATACCGGATCGAGGAAGTGGATGTGGGTTCCAGCCAGCCCGGCGGGGTGTGGGCCGTCAAACTCTTCACAGCTAGTACCCTCAACCTTAGGGAGCACTACATTCGGTTTTTGGCAAACAAAGACATTGCCGTCGGTAAGACGGGTGAGAACTTTGAGACCATTGACAAATGCCTGCTCTTCTTCTTTGATAATCAGCTCTGCTTTTGCAGCTAGGGGGTTAGTGTCTATCGCCGTTACGAAAATGGAGCGGGGGGTGCTGTCAATGGCGGGTGCTTTGCTGAAGGGGCGGGTGCGTAATGCAGTCCATAGCCCGGAGTTTACCAAGTTGCTTACCACCTTTTCGCGGGGCAGGGTGTCTAGTTTTGCTTCCTTGCATGCCGTGAAGGTTTCAGCTTCGTCGCCACTTAGTTCGATAACAACAGATTGCAGGGCACGACGAGCGCCCCGATTGATTGCAACTACTTTACCGCAACCGGGAGCCGTATACTTAACGCCTTCGATTTTTTTGTCGGTAAACAGTTGCTGACCAAGCTTGACTTGGTCGCCAACTTTAATACTCATGCCTGGCTTCATGCCGGCATAGTCTGGGCCGAGAACTGCGACGGTTTTAATCGCTGGTCCATCGTAGATTTTCTGTTCGGGGCTACCGGTAATCGGCAGATCCAGGCCCTTATTGATTTTGATCATTTCAATGCACTTTCTAAAAAGGGTTGTGAATCAATCCATGTTCAACTTTGCACCTTTTTGATTGCTGCACATGTAGCTGCGGCGCAAAATGGACGGAGTTGATTTATATCTTTAAAGTTGTTGTCTGGTCCTGCACGCACAGTTGTAGATCTCATTTAATACCTCCCCTTGCAAATAAAATAACAGCCGGATTTTGAGAATTCCCAAAAAACAACGGCACAACATAACGAATAGGTGAATACACTATAAGTCTATTCACGCAATTACTCTGGGTAAATTGTATACAATGGTACAGCTATAACAGTTACTTTTACGCTGGAATGAATGGGTGTGTCAATAGCAGATGATGAAAAGTGGGTGAAAGAGGTTATTTCAGAAGTTTTTTAATCGTTGTTTGCGGTGAAGTTTTGTTAAGAGGAATGCGATTCAAGGTTGTCGATGAAGGAACGAATGGCAAAGAGGTCATCCATTTTTAACGATGTGAACTGAAGACCGAAGCCGACGGGCATTTCAGGACGGGACGGTTCCTCAATATGGTTGTGCCAGGTGACGGTACCTTGACACAGGATAGGATCGGCTGCGGTTGACAGATCTATCTGTACCGAAATGGTTTCGTTTATCTCCGGGGGACGACCAGTGGCAATAAACACCCCGCCGGTACTCAGGTTAAATGCACATGCCGTGTGTAAATTGTCCTTTCTTGTACCAAAGTGGATCAGCAGGCTGGTCTGTAGCCGGGGAAAGGCGCGGTGTGCCAATCCGAGAACACGTCGTGCTGAGGCTAAAAACAGGTGAGTGTTGATGGGAGTAAACAGGACGTCGGCCGGGCGCTCGTCCTGGACGTGATTCAGATCGGTTAGTTTGGTGCTGTCAACGACCGCTACAACGGGGATATCACTGATACGGCTGTCCTCCTTGAGGAGACGACAGTATGCACGTTCATCTTGCTCACAGGATGGTGAGTTGAAGATAATATCTGGGGTTTTAGTTCTGGCAAGTTCAAGTAGTTCTGCGCTGTCTTTACCGATAAGGATGATAACCCCTTCTCGGTCTGCAAAGTTATCGTCGATGGAGAGCAGTTCGTTGATTTCGGCAGAGATAAGGATCTTTATTTTAGGATCGGTCATAGTGTCTCTCTTCTGATTCAACAATTGTTGTGCGCTACGGCGGGATATAGTCTGGTAATAGTATGCCGTATGTTTTCTGTAGGCGCAAACCATTTATTTTATATGTGTATTCATGTCCTTGATGATAGCCATTGCTTCTAAAATATACGGATCTTTTTTTGCCTCGTCTTGCCAGTCCTTTTTGTCTTTACCGGAGTCGTGAGAAAGGATGGCTGGTTGTCCTTGATCTTCCGGATCTTCATCGTCCAGAAGAGCTTTTCGTTTGGCAATAATATCTGTGATCAACAGGCTGCGCTGTGTATCGTCGATTCGTTGTTGTGTTTTTTTCGAAATAGCCACAATGTTTTGCATTTTTTTGTTTTTACTGACCCGCTGTTGACTTAAGCACTTAAGTTCTGCGATTGGTAGCGGGGTGGGTAGTGGTTGATATCGGCTGGCGCTGATTGTATCCCATGGCATGGAATTGTCGATATATTGTTCGCCACTTTCGATGGCCTTAAAACGATCAGGTAGGGCGATATCTGCTACGATACCGCGATATTGGGTAGAGTCGCCACTGATGCGGTAAAATTTTTGCACTGTTATCTTGAGCGCACCAAAGGGTTTGAACTTTTCCATGTTGCGTAGTGGGGTGTGTCTGTCCAGATCGATCACTGCCTGAACGGTTCCTTTGCCGTGGGTGTGTTCACTGCCAACGATGACGGCGCGATTGTAGTCCTGTAGTGCTCCGGCGAGAATCTCCGAGGCGGAGGCGCTGAATTTGTTTACTAGTACCACGATAGATCCGTTGTATTGCATTGTTGGATCGCGATCAGATAGAACTTCAATTTCCCCGGTGCTGTCCTTGATCTGGACGATGGCTCCCTTGTTGATAAAAAGCCCGGTAGTATCGACGGCATCCGATAGGGAACCGCCGCCATTATTGCGCAGATCGAGAATTAGTCCGGCGATATTTTGCTGTTGCAGTTTTTTTAACTCGGCTTTGGTGTCGTCGGTAACATTGCGGGCGTTGGCGACACCTTTGGTGAAGTCACGATAAAAGCTCGGAATTTTGATGTAGCCGTAGCTGGTGTCGCTATCGGGATGTTTAATAATCATTGATTTGACGAAGGTTTCTTTGATTTGCACCACCGCACGAACGATGGCTATAACTTTTCGCGAGCCATCAGCTTTTTTGACGTGAAGTCGAACCTCGGTTCCTTTGGGCCCGCGGATCAAGGTGACTGCATCGCGGATGCGGGTATCGGTAATGTCGATGGGATCCTGATCGCCTTCGGCTACCTTGAGGATGGTATCTTCCCCCTCTAGCTGCCCTTGTTGCTCAGCTGCGCCGCCGGGAATTAAATTAACCACTTTAATGTAGCCATCTTCTTCGCGTAGCAAGGCACCAATCCCTTCTAGTGAACCGCGCATGTGAATATCAAAATCCTCCTTTTGACGCGGCGGCAAATAGATGCTGTGGGGATCGTAGGCACGTGAGATGGCGTTGAGATAGCGTTCAAAATGATCCTGCTCCTGGTCCTGAAGCATGCGGGTGAACAGATGGGTATAGCGTTTCGCCACTTTTTCTCGTGCCTGAAGGCGCAACTGTGTATCCGTGGCCGGTGTTTTGGTTTTTTTATCCTCGGACGTTTCTTTTTTGTCTTGATCTTCTTTCAGGTTGAGGTATTTGTTGGCTACTTGAAATTTTAACGTTTTGCGCCAGCGCTCACGCAATTGTTTGTCTGCTTGGCAGAAATCTAGTTTCTTGTTGTCTGTTTCGAGTTTCTCGGCGCGTTGCAGGTCGAAAGGGCGATCAAGTATTTTTAAAACCATCTGTTTAATGATGGGGATACGCTGCCCCATTATTTCGTTGCTGTAGATGGGCAGATGGATCATGCCGCGCCGGATTTCATTGTCTATATACTCTTCATAAGCGCCGAGCATTTTCACATTGGTTTGGAGTAGAAAACGTTTTTGCGCATCAAGCTGTTTGATGTAGAGGTCAAACGCCGCTGTGGATAGCTCATTGTTGAGCCTCTTGTGGCTATAGTGGTGTTTGGTCAGATGTTGGCTGACGATGTAGCCGAGGAGTTTGGCTCGTTGCGGGTCAAATTTGTGCTCAGGTAGTGAATTGGCTGCTGCCAGGTTGATGTTTGGAAGAACTAGACAGAGGAACATGAGGCACAGGGTGATGTGGCGGAAGATGACCATAGTGGTTGTGTATCCTTTGAGCAGGGTTTAGCTAAGCTGTTTGTTTGTGGGTGGAAGTTATATAGCTTAGCATAAATAGTTGCTGAATAGATGAAAAAAAGCCGGCAGGGGAGGCTGCCGGCCAAAGTGGGAGGTTTTTGTGAAAAAAAACCGTTCTTGCTGTTGCTACCATAGCCATTTAGGTTGATGGATGGCACGTGCTATTTCGTAAATGTTTGTGTTTTAGTAGCGGCTGCTGACTGTGTATTTGCACAGATATTACTCGGGCTGGTCAAAAAAAGATCGCAATGCCTGTTGTACCTGCTGAGTTGGAGCGGTAATGCGCCGTGCCGGTGGCAGCGAATTGAGAAACATGCGACCATAGTATTTGCTGACAATTCGTTTGTCGAGGATTAGAACCACGCCGCGATCGTTGCGGTGGCGGATAAGGCGACCGAATCCTTGTTTAAAACGGATGATGGCTTGGGGTACGGTATACATGGTGAAAGGGTTGCTGCCCTGTTGCTCAATGGTTTCACAGCGGGCAATTTGGATTGGTTCAGTGGGGACGCGAAAGGGCAACCGGGTGATAATTACTTGCTCCAGAGCGCGTCCGGGGACATCAACACCCTCCCAAAATGAATCGGTGCCAAAGAGTATTTTACCGTCCCCATGTTTGAATTGCTCTATCATTAAATGGCGTGAAGCTTGTCCTTGGCACAGGCAGTGAAACCCTTGGGCGTTCAGGGATGCATCTAGCTGGTTGTACAATTTGCGCAACAATGAATATGCAGTAAACAATGCAAAGGTGCGTCCGCATGATGCCTGAATCGCCATCTCTATCTGTTGCGCTAGCATGGAGGCATAATCTTCGTGATTGGGTTCGACGATATCTGTTGGCATGGCGATTACTGCCTGACCGGCAAAGTCAAAAGGTGATTCGAGGAGCAGTTCGCTACGGCGCTCGGCGGGGCATAGATCAAGTCCGGTGCGTTGATGGAAAAATGTAAAACTGTGATTCGTTGTCAGGGTGGCGCTGGTTAGTATGATGGTGCGAAAGCGATCATATATAGCTTGTTTCAGGGTGCGAGCAACGCTGATCGGTGCGGTATTTAGCCACAGATTCATCTCTTTGTGGCGACCGATGCCGGGGACGATTTCGACCCAGGTGCATGCCTGATCATCGAGGGCAAGAACGTAGTCTAAATCGTTGCATAGTCCCGATAGGCGGTCACTGATGCCTTGTATGTCGGTCAGCTGGGCGTTTAAGGCTTCGGCGGTTTTCTCCGGGAGTTGTTGATCGCAGTTTTTGAGGAGTTGCGTTAACCCTTTAGCTGTGTCGGCGCAGGGGAGCACCAGCGGGCGCAGGCTGGTGTGTAATTGCTTCCAGCGAGATGTTTTGGCTTCGGTTGGGGTGATGCGCCAGCGTAGATCGTTCCGGGATGGGGTGGTTGTGTTTTTGACTGTTAATGCATCGCGTTGTGCCTTGAATTGTTCATTTGCCTGATCGCGTAGGGTTCGACACTGCGACAGTAGTGTTTCGAGCTGTTTATATAGGCTATCGTATAGGGTCGCTTCACTGTCGGGTAGTTCCTTGGCAAGGCTGCTGAGGAGCTGTGGCAGTAGACCGCGCTCCTGTTTGCGTGGATGGGTTAAGCGGTTGAGAATGCGCGAAAAATTGAACTTGCTGATGCGGATCGAAAAATTGCTGGTTGCGGCATCCTCAAGGTGATGTGCTTCATCAATGACGATGCGATTATATGGTGGTAGCACCGCTGTGGCGGAGTAGTTGTCGGTTTGCAGGCGTACGACCAGGTCGGACAGGAGCAGTGAGTGGTTGACGATCAGCAGGTCGGCGTGGGCAGCACGGCGGCGAGCCTTGTGGAAAAAGCAGCGTTTGTAGTGGGGGCAGCGGGTGCGTGGGCATTGATCCATTTCACAGCATACTTCGCTCCAAACGTTACCGGTCGGAACAATGTTGAGTTCATCGCGACTGCCGCCGCGAGTTGATATTGACCATGTGCGCAATGTCTCCAGCTCGCCTGCGTGTTCGTTGTTAAATAGATCCGGTTCGCGATAGGCGTTGTCCAGCCGGCGTAAGCATAGGTAGTTATTGCGCCCCTTGACCAGTACCGCCAGAAACTCTTCACCAATAGCCTTTTTTAGCAGGGGGAGGTCCTGGCGCAGGAGTTGCTCTTGCAGGTTGATGGTATTGGTGGAGATGGCAATGGGTTCTTCGTTGCGTAGTGACCACAAAATTGCCGGAATCAGATAGGCGAGACTTTTACCTGTGCCCGTGCCCGCTTCGATGGTGGCAAGACCGTCATTATTGAAAGCTTCAGCGCTGGCAAATGCCATGCGTAATTGTTCCGGTCGTTCCTCGTAGCTGCCCAGATGGTGGGCAAGGGAGCCGCTGGTGCCGAGTATGGTGGCAATTTCGTCTGCCTTGAGTTTTTTTTGTGTCTGGGATGGGCAAGCGTCCACCATTTTGTACACGTTTTCAACAGCATTATCCACAATGTGACAACCGATCCCTAACTCGCCAAGTTGGGCAGCAATTTTGAGGTCGGCTGCCGATGGTGTCAGATCCCCTGAGGGGTGATTGTGGATAACTGTGTCACCGCTGTGACAGCGACTTTTCAGCGCCGGAACTGCCTGTTTGTTGCCACGCGCTAAAACTGTTACGCTCCAGATGTTGAGATTACAGTCGGTGTGTCCGAGGAAAAAAACCTCATTGCCGTTGCTTTCGGCAATGGCTTCGCGGATGCTGATTATGCTATTTGGTGAATAGGATTTCATTGTTATGTTGGTCGTTTTTTCTTTTTAGAGGGAATTTAGACTCCCAGTATAGCATTAAGTTGCAGCCGTTGCTTTTATTTATTGCTGTCGCTGGCGCAAAATAGTTTTACCCTGATTTGTGTTGCAGTGTTTTTTATGCTTGCTCTTGACTCGACCATGCAAGCGTTTTAGTATTCACTCAGTAAAGTCAGACGAAATTGGTCGGGTTAGTTTTTGGTTAGAATTTTTATTCTGGAGTGTTTTGAAAATGTATACGGATAAGGTCATGGATCATTTCTCTAATCCGAGAAATGTGGGTCAAATTGAACATCCAAATGTAGTTGTCAAGGTTGGTGATCCCGGTTGCGGCGATGCAGTGTTGATTTTTTTGAAGATTGATGATGATGTGATCACTGATGTTAAATATAAGGTCTATGGTTGTGGTGCGGCAATTGCCTCCACCTCGATGGCTAGCACCATGGTAAAAGGAAAGACGCTGGAAGAGGCACTGTTGCTGACGGATGAAAAAGTCGCTGAAGCCTTGAATGGACTGCCAGAGGAAAAGCTGCATTGCTCTAATTTGGCAGCAACGGCGATCCGTGCAGCAGTGACCCGTTATCTGCATCCTCCGGAAGAAGAGGTGGCGGTAGATTCTGTTTGATAGATATTGGTGTTAGCGTAGCGTTCGAGCCTTGCCCGTGTTGATATCGTTTAGAATTTTTGTGCCTTAAATTCGACTTTGATGGTACTTCGAGTATGCATTGATTGGCTATTTTGCTGCTGTTTTTTAGTGGGTGTGGTTAGTAATGTTTATACAAGTTATGTTGGGCTATGTAGTTTAACTAGTTAAAATAAAAAGAGTTATCCCTGCAATGATTGCATACAGTATACTTTATTTTTTGGATTTTTAGCTTGACAATGTCTCGGTTTTAACTTAACTTACTCAACGCTGAAATGAGTACATTGTTGAAGTGTCTATGCGACATGAATTAAACCCTGTCTGGAGGAGCTGTTCCATGCTTGAGAGCTATCTACCGATACTCGTCCTCATAATCATCGCGGCGCTATTTGCGTTGGGTTCGGTGACTTTTTCATTCTTGGTTGGATCAAAGAAACCCAGTGCGGTAAAGCTTGCCCCGTATGAGTGTGGTATGCCTCTTATCGGAACCGCCCGTGAGCGGTTTTCTGTTAAATTTTACATTATTGCCATGTTGTTCATTTTGTTCGACATCGAAGCGGTGTTTCTCTATCCGTGGGCTGTAGTCTTCAAGCGGCTGGGCATGTTTGGTTTTATAGAGATGGGCGTATTTATCGTGATCCTGCTGGTTGGTTACGCTTACGTCTGGAAAAAAGGAGCGCTGGAATGGGAGTAACGCAAGGAGCCGAAAAGGTGTCTGTGGCCGATTGTAACAAGGTTTTGGGTAATAACGTTATGACTACCTCGTTAGACCTTGTGGTTAACTGGTCTCGTTCACGATCTTTGTGGCCAATGACCTTTGGTCTTGCTTGTTGCGCCATCGAGATGATGGCGACCGGTGCAGCACGTTTTGACCTTGACCGGATGGGGATATTGTTCCGTGCATCACCTCGTCAGGCAGATGTTATCATTATTGCCGGAACGGTGACGCACAAGATGCTGCCGGTTATTAAGGTTGTTTATGAGCAAATGCCGGAACCTAAGTATGTGATTGCTATGGGGGCTTGTGCTTCTTCTGGCGGTGTGTTCGACACCTACAGTGTTGTGCAGGGAATTGATCAGGTTCTGCCTGTTGATGTATATATCCCCGGTTGTCCGCCTCGTCCAGAGGGCCTGCTGTATGGCTTGATTAAGCTGCAAGAGAAAATTATGCGTGAGCGTAATAGTTTCGGTGCTGCTATCAATGTAGGTGATGTTGTTCCGGGCTAGTCATTCGCTAGAAACCGACTAAATGGGGAAAATGAGTATGAGCCAAGCTGTTGTAACAAAGCTGAATGGTGCCTTCGCCGCATCTGTTCTTGATGTTAAAGAGCATCGTGGTGAGGTGACGGTTACTGTGAAGAAGGAGGAAATTGTTGCTATTTGCCAATTCCTTAAGGATGAGGCTGGGTACAATTTTCTGTGTGATTTATGTGGTGTGGACTATCTGGATCAGGAGCCGCGATTCATGGTGGTGTATAATATGTACAATATTGCCACCAAGGAGCGTCTGCGGGTCAAGGTTCTGGTCACTGAAGAGGGTGCTAATGTTGATACGGTGAGCACCGTTTGGTCAACCGCCAACTGGCATGAGCGTGAATGCTGGGACTTGATGGGGATCTCTTTTAATGATCATCCCGATTTGCGTCGCATATTGATGCCTGCTGATTGGGAAGGGCATCCATTGCGTAAGGATTATCCATTGCAGGGGCCTGATCGTGAGTTGTATCAGGGGCGAATTTCGTAATTCTTTAGTGCACTACCGATTTAATAACGAGGCTTAAATGGCTAAAAAAGAGACGATGACAATAAATATGGGGCCGCAACATCCGTCGACACACGGCGTGTTGCAGTTGGTTCTAGAGCTGGACGGCGAAACGGTCGTTAATGCAGTTCCCCATATCGGTTTTCTCCATCGTGGGGTGGAAAAATTAGCGGAAAATCGCAGTTACCATCGCGCCCTTCCGCTGACCGATCGCCTTGACTATCTGGCGCCGATGAGTAACAACCTCGGCTATGTGTTGGCGGTGGAAAAATTACTCGGTATTACCGATCAAATTCCAGAGCGGGCTAAAGTCGTTCGTGTCATGATGGCGGAGTTGACCCGGATCAAAAGTCACCTTGTCTGGTTGGCGACACATGCGTTGGATATCGGTGCTATGACCGTGTTCTTGTATTGCTTCCGTGAGCGTGAAGATATCATGGATATGTACGAGAAGATTTCCGGTGCGCGTATGACCTCTAACTATTTTCGTGTTGGTGGCTTGTCTTTGGATCTTCCCGAAGGTTTTGAGGCCGATATTCTTAAGTTTATTGATGCAATGCCGGGACATCTCGAAACATATGAGGGTCTGTTGACGGGTAATAAGATCTGGCGAAAGCGTACCATCGGTGTGGCAACAATCAGTGCCGAAGATGCTATTGATGTTGGACTGACTGGTCCGGCGTTGCGAGCCAGTGGTGTCGATTGGGATCTGCGCCGTGACAACCCTTATTCAGGGTACGAAGATTACGATTTTGAGGTCATTACCCGTGACGGTTGTGACACCTTTGATCGCTACACTGCTCGTCTCGATGAGATGCGTGAGTCGTGTAAAATCATTCGTCAGGCAGTGGACAAATTGCAGCCCGGTCCTATTATGGCGGATGTTCCATCGGTTTGTCTTCCGGCTAAACAGGATGTGACCAACAGTATTGAGGGGCTGATTCATCACTTCAAGATCATTACTGAGGGTTTCAAACCTGAACCCGGTGAGGTCTATCAGGGCATTGAGGCTCCGAAGGGTGAGTTGGGTTATTATATTGTTTCAGACGGAAGTGCTAATCCGTTTCGGATGAAGGTACGTCCTCCATCCTTTGTTAATCTGCAAGCGTTACCTCAGATGATTGAGGGAAAATTGCTTGCTGACGTAATCGCGGCTATCGGTACTCTGGATATTGTTCTGGGTGAGATTGACCGGTAAAGTTTGGTAAACAGTAGTGTGACGGTTACTGTCACGTCTTAAGTCGCCTGTTATTGTTGTCCAGCAGGAATAGAGAATAAGGAAAGAGGAAAATCATGCCTGAAATGCTTAGCCTCTCGAATGACCCGGTATTGTTTTTATGTGTAATGATCACCAAGATTTTGGTGGTATTTATCGTGGTTGTTTTGATCGTTGCTTACGCGACCTACGCCGAGAGAAAAATTATCGGTCGTATGCAAACTCGCCTTGGTCCCACAATGACCGGGCCGTTGGGATTACTGCAGCCCATCGCCGATGGTCTCAAGTTGTTTTTCAAGGAAGATATTGTCCCGGCTCAGGCAAGTAAGTTGGCCTTTGTTTTGGCGCCGATGATGATTCTGATTCCCGCCTTTATCACCGTTGCGGTTATTCCCTTTGGTGGTGATGTCGTTGTCTATGGTTACACTGTGCCGTTACAGATCGCTGATCTTAATGTTGGTATATTGTATATTTTGGCAATGGCCGGTCTTGGTGTTTATGGGATTGTTCTCGCGGGTTGGGCATCTAATAATAAATACTCGTTGCTCGGTGGTATTCGCAGTGCGGCTCAAGTTATTTCTTATGAGTTGGCGGCTGGGTTGTCCATTGTCGCCGTATTTATGTTGTCAGAAACTTTGAGTTTGCGCGGTATTGTTGCCGCACAGTCCGGTTCCGTCCTCGACTGGTATATTTTTTCCCAGCCTCTGGCTTTTGGACTGTTTGTTATCACTTCTTTGGCAGAAATCAATCGGACGCCGTTTGACTTGCCTGAAGCTGAGACTGAACTGGTTTCCGGTTTTTGCACTGAATATTCTTCGATGAAATACGCACTATTTTTCATGGCTGAGTATGCGAACATGATTGTCGTATCAGCACTGATTGCGACACTGTTCCTCGGTGGCCCTGCTGGTCCATTTTCCGGCCCGATAAATTTGTTATTGAAGGTATTTAGCTTCATGTTCCTGTTTATCTGGATTCGAGCCACGTTCCCCCGTGTTCGTTACGATCAGTTGATGTACATGGGCTGGAAGGTGTTTCTGCCGCTGGCATTGCTGAATATTGTTATTACTGGCGCGGTTGTTGTTTTTTAATGTTGTAAACCCTGTTCAAAGGATCGACCCATGATTAAAGAGTTTATTCAGGGCCTGAGCATAACGGCAAAGCATCTTTTGCCGGGTCATTCAACTACGGTTGCGTATCCCAAACAGAAGTTGGAAATGTCTGAGCGTTTTCGTGGACTGCATCGTCTGGTGCCGGATCATGATCGTGAAAAATGTGTTGCGTGTTATCTGTGCCCAACTGTTTGCCCGGCAAAGTGTATTACTGTCGAAGCCGGTGAGGATGAGAATGGTAAGAAATATCCCACTGTCTATGAAATAGATATGCTGCGCTGTATTTTTTGTGGTTATTGTGTTGAGGCTTGTCCCGTTGAGGCTATCGAAATGACCGGCGAGTACGAATTGGCCAATTATAAGCGTGAAGATTTCTGCTTCACCAAGGAGCGTTTGCTCAAATAATCGCTATAGGAGCCACACTCATGGAACTTTTGCAGCTGTTTTTCTTTTATCTAGTCGCGCTGGTTACGATTGTTTCGGGATTTTGTGTTATATCATGCAAAAATCCGATCAATAGCGCTATCTCACTTGTTATGACCTTTTTTTGCCTGGCGGTTTTCTATGTGATGCTTCACGCACCTTTTATGGCTGCGATTCAGATCATGGTTTATGCTGGCGCAATTATGGTTTTGATCATCTTCGTGATGATGTTGCTGAATCAGGGGGCTGAGGTTATTTCCCGCTATCGTCATGCGGTTATTGGGGCTTTTATTGCCGCCGGTCTGATGATGGTTCAGGTGATTATTACGATTAAGCAGGGTGGTGTCAGCGGTACGATTGGCTCCATTAACAGTGAAGTGGTTGAACAAGTTGGACACACTGAACTGATCGGGCAAGCGATGTTTACCGATTTTCTGCTTCCGTTTGAAATTGCTTCGATCCTGCTCTTGGTCGCCATAGTCGGTGCCGTTGTACTGGCGAAGCGGGAAGTATAAATACAGGGACAGGAGATTCATCATGATTACGATCACTCACTATATGGTTCTTAGTGCCATTTTGTTTTCTATAGGAACCATTGGCGTATTAACTCGTAAAAACGCCATAGTTGTTTTTATGTGTGTAGAGTTGATGCTGAATGCGGTCAACCTCACTTTTATCGCACTTTCAAGTCATCTCGGTAATATGGATGGTCAAATATTTGTGTTCTTTATAATGACTGTTGCTGCTGCTGAAGCTGCTGTAGGCCTTGCGCTTATGATTGCTTTCTTCCGTAACGGCGATTCCATAGATGTTGAGGACTTCAGTCTGTTGAAATGGTAACTTCTTCAGGGCTGTCGATGGTTCAATCCGCTTAGAGGAGATGTAGATGTACGATTATTTATGGCTCATTCCGTTGTTCCCCTTTATTGGGTTTTTGATCAACGGCTTGTTGGGCAAAAAAATCAAAAATGAAAAAGTGATCGGGGCTGTCGCTACTCTGGCTATTTTCGCTTCATTTGTGGTGTCCTGCAAATATTTCTTGCAGTTACTTGGTGATAGCCAAAAGGTTCACGAGGTTGTCATCGCCAGTTGGATAACAACTGGACCGTTGCAGGTTGATTGGGGTTTTCTCCTTGATCCATTGTCTGCTCTGATGATAATGAATGTTTCCGGTCTTGCTACATTGATCACCTTTTATTCTATCGGTTATATGCATGGCGAAGAGGGCTATTATCGTTTCTTCTCGTACATGAACCTGTTCGCCTTTGCCATGCTGATGCTGGTTCTTGGCAGTAATGCATTGGTGATGTTTGTCGGCTGGGAAGGCGTGGGGCTGTGCTCCTATCTGTTGATCGGTTATTACTTCGAGAAAAAGAGTGCCAGTGATGCGGGTAAGAAAGCTTTTGTTGTCAACCGTATAGGTGACTTTGGCTTTTTGCTTGGTTTATTTTTACTGTTCTGGTCTCTCGGTCAAAAAGGGGTGTGGACGATCAATTTTACCGAGATCTCTGCGAGTGCCCACTTGCTTGAAAATGGCGGCATCATTGTCACTATAATCACCTTATGTTTTTTTCTCGGTGCAACAGGTAAATCGGCACAGATACCATTATACACTTGGTTGCCTGATGCGATGGAGGGACCGACGCCGGTTTCCGCATTGATTCATGCTGCGACGATGGTAACCGCCGGTGTCTATATGATAGCTCGGATGAGTGGTTTGTTTGCCATGTCTCCCGATACCATGATGGTAATAGCTATTGTTGGTGCATCGACAGCGTTATTTGCCGCAACCATTGGTCTCGCTCAGAATGATATTAAGCGTGTGCTGGCTTATTCGACGGTTTCGCAACTTGGCTATATGTTCCTCGCTATGGGTGTTGGTGCTTTTGGGGCAGGAATCTTCCACCTGTTAACTCATGCCTTCTTTAAGGCGTGTTTGTTTCTTGGTTCCGGCTCGGTCATCCATGGTATGCACCATGCTTATCATCATGCTCATTTAGATGATGATGCTCAGGATATGCGTAATATGGGCGGTCTGCGTAAGAAGATGCCAATTACCTTCATTACCTTTTTGCTATCAACATTGGCGATTTCCGGTATCCCATTTTTCTCCGGATTCTTTTCCAAGGATGAAATTCTGTGGTGGTCTTTTGCTTCAACGCGTGGTCATTGGGTCTTGTGGTTGATGGGTGCTGTAGCGGCACTGATGACGGCATTCTATATGTTCCGTTTGGTGTTCATGACCTTCTTCGGTGAGCAGAAAACCGATGCACGGGCGAAAGATCATATACCTGAGTCGCCTCTGGTTATTACGTTGCCGCTTATGATCCTCGCTGCTCTGGCTACGTTTGGCGGCTTTATGGGTGTTCCCCATGTACTGGGTAAAGTATTCGGTCATGTTCCAAATGCTATTGAGAATTTCTTGGCACCGGTATTTGAGCATACACAAGAGTTGTATCACCTGACAGCGCACGGAACAGCTGCGACGGAGTATACCTTCATGAGCGTTTCAGTAGGTGTAGCAGTGGTTGGTATTGGATTGGCATGGTTGATGTATTGCAAAAAACCTCATTTGCCCGGTATCATTGTGGCAAAGTTTCCTGCGCTGTATCGTGCCATTTTCAATAAATGGTATATCGACGAATTTTACGATGCCACTCTAGTTAATCCGACCAAAAGGTTTGGTATGTTTTTGTGGCAGCTTGTTGATGTGCGTTTAGTAGATGGTCTGGTCAACGGTGTGGCATGGGCTATTAAAGGGACTGGACGTGTACTACGCTACACCCAAACCGGTTATACACACAACTATGCTATGTCGATGGTGGGTGGTGTTGTAGCAATCATCGCCATCTACGTCTTCAACTAATGACGGCTGTGACTAGGATTTCAAACACAAGGAGTAACTTCTAATGTCAGAACATCTTCTCAGCCTGATGACTTTCTTCCCTATTTTGGGCATGCTGATTGTGATCATGCTACCAAAAAATAATGGTGGATTGATTAAAGGTACAACACTGGTTGTCACCCTGATTACATTTGTTATCAGTTTGCCTTTGGCTCTCGATCCTATCTTTAAAACCTCTGGTGGAATGCACTATGTTGAATTTGCCGAATGGATCAGTGTCGGTGACTATTTCCAGATGAATTACAATGTGGGTATTGACGGTATCAGCCTGTGGCTGGTGATGTTGACTACTTTCATTATGCCTATTGCTGTCCTGTCAACGTGGCAAGCGGTAACAAAATATGTCAAGGGATATATGGCATTGATGTTGCTGCTTGAGACAGCTATGCTCGGCGCATTTATCTCGCTAGATCTGTTCCTGTTCTATATTTTTTGGGAATTGATGTTGATCCCGATGTACTTCATGATCGGTATCTGGGGTGGGGCAAATCGTATCTATGCCGCAGTTAAATTCTTCATTTATACGGCGGTTGGTTCACTGCTAATGTTGGTAGCGATCATTTATCTCTATTACGTAGCAGTAAGCTCTGGTATGGATATCAGTGGTTTTAGTGTAACTGATTTCTATAGGTTATCACTTGATCTTGGGGTGCAGAAGTGGTTGTTCCTTGCATTTGCTCTTAGTTTTGCGATCAAAGTGCCTATGTTTCCGGTGCATACATGGTTGGCCGATGCACATACCGAGGCACCTACTGCCGGTTCAGTTATTTTGGCAGCAGTGATGTTGAAAATGGGTACCTATGGTTATGTACGCTTTGCCATGCCATTGTTTCCAGAAGCGTTGCAGATATATTTACCCTACCTCGCCGGTTTGGCGGTGATCGGTATCGTTTATGGTGCATTAGTGGCCATGATGCAGAAGGATGTTAAGAAATTGGTTGCCTATTCATCGGTTTCCCACCTTGGTTTTGTTATGTTGGGTATCTTTGCGCTGAACACCATCGGTGTCAGTGGTGCGATGTTGCAGATGGTCAACCATGGTATTTCGACGGGGGCGTTGTTCCTGTTGGTTGGTTTTATCTATGAACGTCGCCATACTCGTTTGATTAGTGAATTTGGTGGTCTATCCAAACAGATACCAGTGTTTGCTGTTGTTTTCATGATTATCACCCTTTCATCCATCGGCTTGCCCGTTACCAACGGTTTTGTCGGTGAGTTTATGATTCTGCTTGGTGCGTTCCAGAGTGAGTTGCGCTGGTTTGCTGTCATTGCAACATCGGGTGTCATTCTAGCTGCGGTTTACATGCTGTGGATGTTCCAGCGGGTTATGTTTGGTAAACTCGACAACCCCAAGAATCAAGAGTTAAAAGATCTTTCCATCCGTGAAATTTGTGTTGTTGCACCATTGCTGGTGTTCGTGTTCTGGATCGGGGTATGTCCTAATACATTCTTGGAAAAGATGAATCCTGCTGTTGATCATATGATTGAACAAGTTACCGGCGAGAAACCTCAAGTATATGATACAGTGTTGCCCGCTGCTAATCATGGTCGTGCTGCTATGCATGAAGAGGCTTCGGTTCACGGACACCACCACTAATTGTGGTTGATCGGAACAGTGCAATTAAATATATTAATGACTTTGCGTTAAACCGCTTCTGAAGGAGCATCTAAATGGAAAATCTGGTGCAAACAGCCATGCAAAATGTCAATTTTGCAGCCATCATGCCATCAATAGTTCTGGCATGTTTCAGCATGGCCTTGCTGCTGATCAATGCTTTCTCCCGCCGTGGTGCTACGGCTCATATTGCCGGAATCAGTTTATTGGCCTTGGCCGTAACCGGTTTTACAGCGTTTTCTGGTTGGAATAATCCCCAGGCCGGTTTTGCGGGACACGTTGTTCTTGATAATTTTGCTGTCTTTTTTACGTTCATCTTTCTCATTGCAGCTGCGTTGACGATTCTCATGTCGGATGCGTATCTGAAGCGGGAAGGTTATCCGGTCGGTGAATTTTATACATTGATTCTGTTCAGTACCGTTGGTGCCATGATTATGACTTCTGGGACAGATTTGATGACCATCTTCCTCGGTCTTGAGGTACTTTCTGTAGCGCTATATGTCTTAGCTGGATTTTTTCGCGGACAAAAACGTTCAAATGAGGCGGGACTCAAGTATTTTCTTCTGGGTGCATTTTCAACCGGATTTTTACTCTACGGTATGGCATTGATTTATGGTGTAACTGGAACCACAAATCTTGTTGATATCGGTGGGTTTTTCTCTGCGACACCCGAAGCTGCCACCAGTACCATGGCAATTACTGGTATGTTGTTGATGTCAACGGGGTTCTTGTTTAAGATCGCCATTGCACCGTTCCATATGTGGGCTCCTGATGTCTATGAGGGCGCACCTACACCGATTACCGCTTTTATGAGTGCTGGACCAAAAGCAGCCGCTTTTGCTGCTTTCATGCGTATTTTTCTGGTTAGTCTTATTTCGATGCAAGGTACATGGGAGTCGGCATTGTGGGTGCTCGCTGTCTTGACCATGATCACCGGTAACTTTTTGGCTCTCAACCAGACTAACCTGAAGCGAATGCTCGCTTATTCATCAATTGCCCATGCAGGATATGCCCTTGTTGGGCTAGTAGCTGCCAATGAGATTGGTATCTCGGGTGTTCTGTTCTATATGCTGGCATATACCTTTATGAACATTGGCGCATTTGCGATTCTTGTTTTAGTCGGTAAAAAAGGTGAAGAGGAGTTGACCCTAGATGGCTTTAAAGGTATGGGTTATCGCCGTCCGCTGCTCGGTGTGTTATTTACCATCTTCCTGTTCTCGTTGATGGGGATTCCACCGTCAGCAGGGTTTAGCGGAAAGTTTTACATCTTTGCCGGTGCTCTGAATGCTGGTTTTGTATGGTTGGCTGTACTAGGTGTCCTTAATTCGGCAGTGTCGCTGTACTACTACCTACGGGTTATGGTATTCATGTACTTCAAAGATCCCGAAAGTGACTTTGATTGGGTTAGATTAAAGCCCGGGGCAACGATTTGTATCGTGTTGTCGGCGATTGCTGTTCTCTATATGGGGATCTTGCCCAGTGGGATCATGTCGTTGGCGCGGCAGGCATTGTTTTAAACGTCTGAACGGTTTATCTAAAAGCCTCGGTTTATGCCGAGGCTTTTTTTATGCATTTTCGTCATCATGTAGCACAGATTCGCTCCTACGGAAACTTGATTACCATTCAGGCTCCTGTTTCTCCGACCCTCGAGTTGTCAGCTATTGTTAACAGGGTGGTCAAGCAACAGTCACCATCTCCAGCTTTGCTCTTTGCCCAAGTTTGTGGCAGTCGTTGGCCGATTATGTTTAATATGTTCGGTGTCCAGCAACGGATATCATCGATATTGTCCGGCAGTGACGGTGTTAGCGCAGGTCAGCGTATTCGTTTATTGGGAAACGAAGTTTCGGGTTACCTATCATTTGGATCATGGTTGGCGAAACAGCCAGACCTTTCCCCCCAATATGTTGAATCACCACCTATGATTGATGGCATTGATTTATCAATGTTGCCTCAGCTGCAAATATGGCCGGAAGATGCAGGTAGTTATCTCTCAATGTCTGTGGTGATAAGCAGAACACTAAGTGGTCAACACGTCAACTGTGGAATGTATCGCATCCAACTTCATGATTCTCACCTGGCAACTATTCACTGGCGACCGGGCTCAGATGGACAACGTATTTTTGATGAGTATCGAAAAGCGGAACAGCTCATGCCTGTTGTTATTGTCTTGGGCTGCGACCCTGCGTTAACCTTCTCCGCCGGATTTCCGCTACCGCCTGAAGCTGATGAATTTCAGTTTGCCGCATTTATTCAACAGACTCCAGTCAATGTTTTTACCAGTAAGGTTAATGGACTGCCGGTGCCGACACCGAGTGAATTTGTGCTGGAGGGTTTTGTCGATCCACAGCAAACCATGTCCGATGGTCCTTTTGGTAATCATCAGGGTTTTTATAGTGATGCTGTTCAATGTCCCACCTTTCATCTGCACCGTCTTAGCGCTCGAGCTGATGCAATATTACCGGCGACAGTGATTGGTCCACCGCCAATGGAAACTGGCGTGCTTGGACAAGCTTTTGTTACGCTGATACTTCCTTTATTGCAGCGAGAGATAGCACAAGTTATCGATATTTATATGCCGCTGGAAACTATCTTTGTTGGTTGTACATTTATCCGATTACGGGTAGATGATGAAATTGATAAAGCGAAGGAACAATTGAGCCAACATCCGTTGTTTGACCGCGCAAAATTGCTGGTATTTGTCGATGAATCGATTGATGTACAACAACCACAACAGGTGTTTTGGCGCGTGTTAAATCAGCAATTAGACCGTGCTGTGCAGATGAACACTGGGCGTATCGTTATAGATGCGACTGGTTGGAGAAAAGATGGGCGCAATGAGGTTCTGTTTCCTGAGCATGTTGAGCATCAGGTCACAGAGCGTTGGCGTGAATACGGTTTATAAAGAGGAACAATGAATTTAATCTTGCTCCATCCTAAAGATTATATCGATGAACATCGTGTTCGCTTAAACGATTATCGCCAGCAACACGTTCGTCATGTGCATCGTGCTGTTGTTGGCGATTCACTGCGTGTTGGCGATTTAAATGGCAAAATGGGTACAGGTAGGGTGACAAGTCTTGGTGACACTTTTTTAGAGATGACAGTTGAATGTTCAGAGTCGCCGCCTGAACCTGTTCCACTAATGCTGTTGTTGGCTTTGCCGCGTCCGAAAGTGTTAAAACGGGTGTTGCTGACTGCAACTACACTGGGAATCAAGGAGATCGTGTTGCTCAATTCGTGGCGTGTTGATAAAAGTTACTGGGGTAGCCCTGCTTTAGGTTCACAGCAGATTGATCGGCAACTCATAACAGGTCTGGAGCAAGCACGCGATACCATGTTGCCACAGGTGTCGATTCGCTCTCGTTTCAAACCGTACGTCGAAGATGAATTAGCGCAAATTGTTCAGCACGGCTCAGCGTATGTTGCCCATCCGCAGGCAGCGCATCCCTGTCCGGCTTTGCCGTGTGATCCAACGACCGATCAGCAGATTATTCTTGCTGTTGGACCGGAGGGTGGGTTTATCCCCTATGAGATTGAAAAGCTGGTTGAGGTTGGGTTTGTTTCTGTAGAGATTGGTGAGCGGATTTTACGGGTTGAAACGGCAATAACGAGATTGGTTAGTCGGTTGCTTCCTTATTGATTTTGATCTTTGCCAAGCTAAAAAAGAGATAGATTTGCAGAAATATGAGCAGATAGCTTTTGCGGTATAGAACCAGAAATGCATGATGGGGTCAAAGCATGATGGGGTCAAATCTGCTGTTGACTTAATATTTGAAGCGAGGTAGTTTTTCCCTATGTCGAGACCACTACGCATAGAATATACAGGAGCCTGGTATCACGTCATGAATCGTGGTCGGCGGCGAGAAGACATTTTTGAGGATGATGGGGATTACCGCCTTTTCCTTGACGTGTTACGCGATACGGCAAAAATGTGGAATCTGAACGTTTCCGCCTATTGTCTGATGTCCAATCATTATCATCTATTGGTGCAAACACCCGACGGCAATCTTGCCCGTTGCATGCGCCACTTGAATGGAGTTTATACTCAGCGTTACAATCGAAAGCACGGATATGACGGCCAGTTGTTCCGGGGACGCTACAAAACGGTACTAATTGAAGAAGATAGCTACCTGCTAGAGTTGTTACGCTATATTCACCGCAACCCGATGGAGGCTGGCATGGTCTCCGAGCTGGCTGAGTATCGTTGGAGCAGTCATCGCGGCTACCTTGCCCACGAAAAAGGGTGGGAATGGCTACATCGAGATAAGTTATTGAAAATGTTGTCAAAAACGAAAAGGCGGGCGTTTGCCGAATATCTCACCTTCGTGAACCAGCAGGATTCCGACGAGATACAGCATTTTTATTCACGTAAAAAACTTCCCTCCATTTGTGGATCCGCCACATTTATTGACAGCATTGCAAACCGCTTTGATTCTTTCCGGCAGGATAAAGAACTCGCGGGCATTGAAATTTTATCTGTTGATGCAGAAACCGTAATTGCAGCTGTTTGCGATGTGTGCCGGGTAAGCAAACAGGAGCTGCTCACATCAAGGCGAGGAGTTGCCAATCTTCCAAGAGATTTGGCAGTCTATATGTTGAGAAGCCATAGTCAGCAAACCCTTTCAGAGATAGG
>JAYEOA010000064.1:0-16358 GCA_034722515.1 Thermodesulfobacteriota bacterium
CGTGCGAGCATGGCTATACGCCCTGCGCAGACGAAGCCAAAAAGGGAAAAACCTAACTTGGAAGCGTATGGAGCGACAGATAGTAAAGTGGATTCCCACGGCTAAAGTGCAACACCCATACCCGAATCAACGACTCTGCGTCTGACCTGAGGCAGGAGCCCAGTGCGGTAATTCTGCATGCTTGGGATCTGTGCGGGGGGTATCGGGCAACCGATATCCCTACCGCGACTGACTAACTGCAACAAACCTGATCCGTGACATGATCGAAAGGATCGGTGATGTGAGTGATCTAATCCATAAAGTTACGCTCAACGCCGATTGTGTGACTGTTACCGTCGATGGTCAACTGCGCTTCTCACGTTTCCAAGTGTTTGGGATCTTCTCCAGTTAGTCAGCTGCGTCCCCCCTGATTCCCACATGCGGGAGCGTGGGAACGAGAAAACATTGACACACTCTTTTTTTGTTAGTACAATATTTTATGATCTACGAATGGGACGGCAACAAAAATCAGCGCAACATCGAAGAACGTGGAATCGATTTTAAAGATGCTGCTCGATTCGATTGGGATACGGCTGAAATTGAAGGTGACAACCGCAAAAAGTTATGGCGAAAATCGCTATATTGCCTATGGAAAAATTTGTGAACGGTTGATGGTTCAGGTTTTTACCTTGCGGGGCGAAGCCATAAGAATCATCAGTCTGCGCAAAGCCAATCAACGGGAAGTTAACAAGTATGACCACTAAACGAATGACTGCCGAACAAATGCAGAAAACCCCTTCAAAAACGGATTGGGCTAAAGTTGACATCACCACTGATGAAGAACTCACCCGCCAGGCAAAAGCTGACGGTACCATGCTGACTGACGAGCAACTGACCAACACAAAACCTATTGCCGATTTCCCTGAGCTACAAACGGTGCTCAAGAGAGGCCGACCGCGTAAAACTAACCCAAAACAACCCACCACTATCCGGCTGGATACGGAGGTTATCGGCTTTTTCAAATCCTACGGTAAAGGGTGGCAAACGGAAATCAATGATGTTCTCCGTAATTATGTGAATAAGCAGGAACACAAAACCGAACACCGAGCGTAGAGAAAAGTTGCAGCAATTGTATCGCCTGCATGCTGCGCCCTTGTATCTGGGCTATTTCCGCCAGTTGAGAGGGTAGCTCAAGGTTTTCCGGGGTGTGCTTGTCCAGTCAGGCGACAAGATGTTGCCGACATTCAGTGTGTTTTTGCCGACCTTGCAGTGTAAATGAATTTGCGAGGGCATCATCTATAGGCTAGGCAACAGTAAAAAAGCCTATACAAACTGTTACGGTAACTGTTATAGTTCGCAAACTTTTTACTAGATATCAACTTTAGACCACGGGGCGGTTTCTTGTTGTGCTTGTTGTGTGGTGAATCTCTGTACCGCTACCAATTAAGCTCCTCCATTTCGATGGGGGGGCTTTTTTATGTTTCGCCATAGGATGTAACGGGACGGAAGGTGGTCGCTATGGAAAACCTGCTTGCTATGGCTATTCGAGATCATGGCTTGATTCCCGATCATGGACGGGTGCTGGTTGCTGTTTCCGGCGGGGTCGATTCGGTCTGTTTGCTCCATGGGTTGCTATCCCTTTCGCGAGGTGGGCGTCTTTTTGAATTGGTGGTTGCACATCTTGATCATGGCTTGCGCCAAGAGAGCAGTGACGATGCTTGTTTTGTGGCGAGCTTGTGTGCTGATTGGGGGGTTTTGTGTCACACGGAACGAATCGATGTTCAGGCGTTGGCAACGCAGCGTAAGCAGGGGCTAGAGGAGACTGGGCGGGATGTTCGATATCAGTTCTTGCGCCGGGTGGCACAGAGTGCTGGGTGTGATTGTGTTGCTTTGGCGCATCATCAAGGCGATCAGGCCGAAACGGTTATGTTGCGCATGGTGCGCGGTTGTGGGGTGTCTGGTTTAGCGGCCATGGATTGGCGGCGCGGGTTGTTTATTCGTCCGCTGCTCGATGTCGGGCGAGGTCAGATAGAGGCGTATCGGCGTAAACATGCTCTCCGGTTTGTCGAGGATGTTAGTAACGCTGATGTGACCTTTTCACGCAATCGGATTCGCCATCAAGTGATGCCGGAGTTGTGCCAGATCAATCCTGAAGTTGCCGGGCAGTTTTCGCAATTATCTCAGCGGGTAAGACTCGAAGAGTCGTATTGGATGGAGCAGGTGCAAACTGTTCTGGACAAAATCGCTCGCTGGAAATCTGCCGAGCTGCGTTTGTCCTGTGAACTGTTGATGCTTGAACATCCGGCGTTGCGAGTTCGGGTGATTCGGGAGTGTTTGAATCGGGTACGGGGTGGCTTGCTCGGCATCGAGGCGCAGCATCTACGGTTGGTGGAGGGTTTGCTCGGTGTTGGTCGACCGCAGCGTCAACTTGATCTTCCCAAGGTGTGGGTGGCGCGTCGCTATGGTGATTTGGTGTTTCGATCATCTCCTCCCGCAGGTTGTTCTGCGTTTAATTTACAGCTTTTTGCTCCGGGGTGCTATGCGTTGCCTGGCGGTCGTGTCCTTGAGGTTGTTCTTGTCGATAGTCCCGGTGACGAATCACCTTGGCAGGTTGAGTTTGATGCTGCGCTGGTGACGTTTCCTCTAACGGTGCGTTCGCCGCATGCGGGGGATCGAATCCGTTGTGGCGGGATGGAAGGTAGAAAAAAACTTAAGGCATTGTTTGCCGATGGTCGTGTGGAATTGGAACAACGTGCCTCGGCGTTAGTGCTAGAATTAGATGATGAGTTGTTGTGGTTGATGGGGGTTCGTCGCTGCCGCGATTATCGTGTGAGTGCAGCGACATTACATGTATTGAGAGCTTCAGTGTCAGAGGTCGATATGTAGTCAAAATGTAATTGAGAAACGTCAGTCTCTATGGTAGCTTGCAGCTAATTTAAATTATGTGTGACCCGATACATCTATTAAGTATTTGGGTTGTCGTTATCTCCTTGGGAGGAAAAGTGAATCAGTTTTATAAAAATATCGCTCTATGGTTGGTGATCTCTCTGGTCATGATTTTGTTGTTTAATATGATGACTCAACAAAATCAACAGAAGGCATCGATTAGCTATACCGAATTTATGAGCGCCTTAGATAGTGGTCAAGTACAGCAAGTTGTTATTCAGGGTTTGAATATCGAAGGGGAGTATCAGGATGGCACCAAGTTTAAAACCTTTAGTCCATCAGACCCTAATTTGATTTCTGAATTGCGCCAACGCAATATTGTTATTGAAGCTAGACCCGAAGAGGATCGCAGCTTCTGGATGACCATGCTGGTATCTTGGGGGCCGATTTTGTTGTTGATTGCCGTGTGGATTTTCTTCATGCGTCAAATGCAAGGTGGCGGTGGCAAAGCGATGAGCTTTGGTAAAAGTAAGGCGCGACTGCTGTCAGATACTCAGGGGATGGTTACGTTCAAGGATGTGGCCGGGGTCGATGAGGCCAAGGAAGAACTAGAAGAGATTGTCTCCTTTTTGAAGGATCCAAAAAAATTCACTCGTTTGGGTGGGCGTATTCCCAAGGGGGTGTTGCTGGTCGGATCTCCAGGGACGGGTAAAACACTGTTGGCACGTGCCATCGCCGGTGAAGCTGATGTCCCTTTCTTTACTATCGCCGGTTCCGATTTTGTCGAGATGTTTGTTGGTGTCGGTGCCAGCCGGGTACGTGATCTGTTTGCCCAAGGTAAAAAGAACGCTCCGTGTATTATTTTTATTGATGAGATCGATGCTGTTGGACGGCATCGGGGAGCTGGCTTGGGTGGTGGACATGATGAGCGAGAGCAAACACTTAATCAATTGTTGGTTGAGATGGATGGTTTTGAGTCTAACGAGGGGGTTATCCTCATCGCGGCAACCAACCGTCCCGACGTGTTAGATCCCGCATTGTTGCGTCCCGGTCGTTTTGATCGTCAGGTTGTTGTGCCGCGTCCCGACGTCAAGGGTCGCACGACTATATTGGAGGTTCATGCCAACAAGGTTCCTCTGACCGATGCGGTTGATTTGGAAATTGTTGCCAAGGGAACTCCCGGATTTTCCGGTGCCGATTTAGCTAACCTGATCAATGAAGCGGCATTGTTAGCTGCACGTTCCGAGAAGGAACAAGTTGGCATGGATGATCTGGAAGCTGCCAAGGACAAGGTGCTGATGGGAGCAGAGCGTCGCACCATGGTAATCACCGAAGATGAGAAGAAAGTAACTGCGTATCATGAAGCAGGACATGCGTTGGTTGCCTTGAAAATCCCTGGTGCTGATCCGGTTCACAAGGTGTCGATTATCCCGCGTGGGCGTGCCTTGGGGGTGACTATGTATCTGCCCAAGGAAGAGAAGTACAGCGAAACTAGGGAGGGGCTGTTGATCGCTATGTGTGCGCTGTTGGGTGGCCGAGTGGCTGAAGAGATTTTCCTTGGCAGTGTTACTACCGGTGCAAGTAACGATATTGAACGGGTTACTAGTTTAGCACATAAAATGGTATGTGAATGGGGCATGAGCGACAAACTTGGTACTGTATCTTTTGGCGAGAAAGAGGGCGAGGTGTTTCTCGGTAAAGATATGGGGCATACTAAAAATTACAGTGAGGCGACGGCGCAAATTATTGATGAGGAAGTCAGTAGTTTGGTGTCGCAATCGTATGAGCGAACTCGCACAATATTGCGTGAAAATGGTGATGTGTTGGAACGTTTGGCTCAAGAATTGTTGGAGTTTGAAACCATTGATGCCAAGGATATTGCCCGTATTATGGCGGGTGATCCTCGCCCGGTAGCGACTGAGACCAGTTCAAATGCTACATCTAAGGCCACTTCCGATAAAGCGGCCGAGGGTAGCGATGATGCAACTTCTAGCGAATCGGCAGTTGACAGTGAGGATGATGCATAAGTGATCCGCTTTGCTCCGCGCGTAGTTGATTTGACCACGGTGGATCAAGTGCGGGCGACCATGGGAAGGATGGGGGTTGATCCGGCCGGGATTGTGCGGATGGTCGGTAAGGCTCAATGGGTTAATATTCTTGTTGAAGCGGTTCCGTGTGTTGTCGCTAATATTTTAAAGCAAGAGATGTTGGCCATTGGGGCGGATGCTGCAGTTGCCCGTGGTTCGGTGGCGTGTAGCTGCGTCCATACGGACGTATTGCTTATGGGAACCTTGAAGCAGTTTGGTCATCTGATTAAACGCTTGCCATTCCAACCGTTTCATTTGCCACAGTTGGCCGATGAGCTTCAAGCGGTGTTGGATCATCGTTTGTTGTTGCCAACACATTTGTACGGCAGGGGGTGCTGTCTAACACTTGATCGACCACAGGTGATGGGGGTCATTAATGTAACCCCCGATTCTTTTTATGATGGCGGCAGTAGTTTGACGTTGGATGATGCGCTGTATCAGGCACAGCAGCAGGTGGAGTCGGGAGCTGATATCCTTGATATTGGCGGTGAAAGTACCCGTCCTGGTTCGGCCAGTGTTTGCGCTGATGTTGAGATTGAACGCATTTTACCGGTTATCAGTGCAATCAGAGACCGTTTTAGTGTGCCGTTATCTGTTGATACCAATAAAGCATCGGTTGCTCGTGCCGCTATTGATAGCGGCGCCAGTTTTGTTAACGATATCAGTGGTTTGATGTTTGATCCAGATATGGCATCAAGTGTTGCCCAAAGTGGTGCTGGACTTTTTGTTATGCATACGCGGGGGCGCCCCGATGTAATGCAGCACGATACCGAATATAATGACCTTGTTGGCGATGTTATTACCGGGCTGCGCCATTGTGTCCAATTGGCTTTATCTGCCGGGGTTGCTGCGGATAAGTTATCGATCGATCCCGGAATTGGTTTCGGTAAGTCTGGCGCAGGAAACTTGGAGATTTTACGTAAACTGGCGGAATTGCGCTGTCTTGGCTATCCAATTTTGTTGGGAACGTCGCGCAAAAGTTTTATTGGCAGTGTGCTGAATCAACCGCAACCGCAGCAGCGTCTTAACGGTTCTCTGGCAACGGTAGCCCTCGGAGTAGCTAGTGGAGCTCAATTGTTTCGGGTTCACGATGTTGAGGCGACACGTCAGGTGGTTGATATGTCGTGGGCGATTGTTCACAGCTAAGCATATGATGTACTGCTAAGGGTCTGATATGGCTATGATCGATGAAATGATGAAGAACTTCAGGTGGCTGCTCGATGCTCTCGACATCGCCTTGGTTGCGTTTATCATTTATTGGATTATTCTGCTCATCAAAGGCACCCGCGCTGTACAGATGTTGTTGGGTTTGATGGTGATTATGGCCGTGTATATCGGCTCCCAATTGACGGGAATGTATACCCTGCAATGGATTCTGGATAATTTCTTGACCTCAATTGTATTGATTGTTGTCGTTATCTTCCAAAGCGACATTCGTCGCGCCCTGATGCACGTAGGACGAAATCCTTTTTTTGCTGACGTATCATATCGCGAAGAGACTCAAGTTATTGATGAATTGGTCACGGCCTGTGTCAATTTGGCCAGTAAGAAAATTGGCGCACTGATTGTCATCGAACGGGAGACGGGTTTAAAGAGTTTCTTGGAGGTGGGGGTCGAAGTTGATGCCAAGGTAACAGCGGATTTAATTACTGCCATTTTTCTGCCCAGGTCGCCTATCCACGATGGAGCACTTATCCTCCAGCATGGACGGCTTAAAAAGGCGGGTTGTTTTTTGCCATTATCAGCAAATCCAGATATTAGTAAAAATCTTGGAACGCGTCACCGTGCAGCGATTGGCTTGACCGAGGTTGTCGATGCCGTCGCCATTGTTGTTTCGGAAGAAACGGGGAAAATTTCGGCAGTTGTTGGCAGTCGTATGACCCGTGACCTAGGTTCAAAATCGTTGCGGCGTATCCTGACCCGCTTGCTTGATCCGGGTCGTACATCGTAGGAGTCTCGAACGCATGATTCAGCTAATTGTACATAATTGGCCATTTAAATTGCTGTCTCTGATTTTTGCACTATTGCTGTGGATGTTTGTCATGGGAGAGCAAAAAGCTGAAGTTGGCTACACCGTGCCGTTGGAGCTTAAACATTTGCCTGTAGGTTTGGTTGTTGCTAATGAAGTGCCTAGCGTGGTGGCGGTGAGAATTAGTGGACCACGTACCTTGCTGAGTAAGTTAAAAACTTCAGCGTTAAGTATGTCGGTAGATTTACGTGGTTTACAGCCTGGGTTGACCACCTTTAAGCGTTTGGATGAAAATCTGAACATTCCCAAAGCACTGCGAGTTTCCCGCTTGTCTCCATCCTATGTTGAGGTGAAACTGGAGCGGATTCGGGAAAAAAGTGTTCCGGTTCGTGCCTTGCTCAGTGGGACGCTGGCACCGGGGACATCCTTGGGGTCGGTTGTGGTGCGGCCAGCTAAGGTGTTGGTTGAAGGTGCAGAAAGTGAAGTTAATGATGTTGTTGAGGTGGAGACTGACGTGGTAGATATTTCTTCAGTTTTGGATAGCTTCACTTTGATGGTGCCCATCAACTATCGTGGTACTTATACTGAGTTAAAAGAGCAAAAAACTGTGGAAGTGGAGGTGCATATCCTGAAGGATAGTCTTCCTGAAATCCCTGTAGCAGTTGAGCCGATGGATGATGGTGCCATCAGGTAAGGAAGTTAATTATATGACTAAAAAACTTTTTGGAACAGACGGTGTTCGCGGGGTGGCTAACGTTTATCCCATGACAGTGGAAATAGCTACCCAGCTCGGTCGAGCGGTAGCTCATCTATTTAAGGGCTCAGATAAGCGTCAGCGCATTGTTATTGGCAAGGACACCCGGCTGTCTGGTTATATGATCGAGAATGCCATGGTGGCCGGAATTTGCTCCATGGGCGTTGATGTTCAACTGGTGGGGCCGTTACCGACTCCGGGGATTGCCTTTATTACCAATTCAATGCGAGCCGATGCCGGGGTGGTGATCTCTGCCTCGCACAATGCGTATCAGGATAATGGTATTAAATTCTTTTCTGATGCCGGTTTGAAATTGCCTGATGAGATGGAGTTGCAGATAGAGCAGTTGATGTTTTCGGAAGAGCTTGACCTGTTGCGACCCACGGCTGATGAGGTGGGCAGGGCGTTTCGCATTGATGATGCGACGGGGCGCTATATTGTTTTTTTGAAACATTCATTTCCCCGTGATCTTGATTTGCGCGGTCTGCGTATAGTGCTCGACTGTGGTAATGGCGCCGCCTACAAGGTGGCTCCTGCTGTTCTCGAAGAGTTGGGTGCCGAGGTGATTGCTTTGGGCGTTAGTCCTAATGGTATCAATATAAATGCCGGTTGTGGTTCACTACATCCCAAGGTGATGGTCAAGGCGGTACGGGAATATCGCGCCGATGTTGGCATTGCCCTCGATGGCGATGCTGACCGCGTTATCTTTGTTGATGAACATGGTAAGGAAGTTGACGGTGATCACGTAATGGCAATTTGTGCCACCAATATGATTGAACGTGGTGAATTGGCGCATAAGACATTGGTGTCCACGGTTATGAGCAATATGGGGCTGGATATCGCCCTACGTAAGGCTGGTGGTAAAGTGGTAAAAACTGGCGTCGGTGATCGCTATGTAACCGAGGAGATGTTGCGCGGTGGTTATAACCTCGGTGGCGAGCAGTCAGGCCATATGATTTTCTCTGATTACAATACCACGGGTGACGGTACGTTGTCGGCCTTGCAAGTGTTGGCGATAATGCAGCGCACGGGTAAGCCGTTATCTGAGTTAGCCGGAGTGATGACGGCGTTACCGCAAATTTTGTGTAATGTGCGCGTTAAACAGAAAACTGATTTGGCAACCATTCCTGAAGTTCAACAGGTGATTGAACACTGCGAAACGCAGCTGGGTAAAAGCGGACGGGTGTTTATTCGTTATTCAGGAACGGAACCGTTGTTGCGGATTATGCTTGAGGGCGAGAACCGTAGTCAGATTGAACAGTTCGCCGCTGAGATTGTAGTTGCAGTTGAAACATATATGGGTGGTGTTAAAGAGGGGGGCTATTGATGATTCGTCTCGGGGTAAATGTTGATCATGTTGCCACGGTGCGTCAGGCACGGGGGACTGTTGCTCCCGACCCGGTAACGGCGGCTGCGTTGGCGGAGTTGGCCGGAGCTGATGGGATTACTGTTCATCTGCGTGAGGATCGTCGCCACATTCAAGATCGTGATGTGGAGTTGTTGCGCCAGACGGTGCAAACGGCCTTGAACCTTGAGATGGCGGCCACCGATGAGATGGTTGACATTGCCAGTCGTATTCGACCCGATGCGGTTACTCTGGTTCCTGAAAAACGCCAGGAATTGACCACCGAAGGTGGTCTCGATGTGTCCTCATGTTCACAGCAATTGAAGGGGCAAATTGCTACGCTGCAACAAAGTGGGATTATCGTCAGCCTGTTTGTCGATGCCGATTTGCATCAGATTGATCAGGCTTTTCAGGTGGGCGCCGATACGGTGGAAATTCACACTGGCAGCTATTGTGATGCACTATCCCATGGGGCGCAGTTGGCTGAGTTAGCCAAGATTGAACAGGCGATTCATGCGGCACGTCAGGCCGGTTTAGGTGTGAATGCCGGACATGGGCTTAATTATCATAATATTGTGCCGGTGGTCGCTTTAGGGGTGATCGAAGAGTTTAATATCGGTCATAGTATTATTGCCCGTGCGCTGCTGGTTGGTATTGAGCGTGCGGTGCGCGAAATGAAGGTATTATTAACGAGGTAGCTAGCTGTGGCTATTGCTGGTATTGGAACAGATATCGTGCGAGTTGAGCGTTTTAATCGTTTTTTGCAGCGTCAGGAACACGCATTGCTCAATCGTTTGTTTACCGGCGATGAACTGGCGTATTCGTTACCGCGAAAATGTGCAGCTCAACATCTGGCAGCTCGGTTTGCTTCCAAGGAGGCTTTTGTCAAGGCGTTGGGGTTGGGTTTGCGCGATGGTATTACTTGGCACGATATGGAGGTGGTGCGGGATCACCTCGGTTGTCCGTCCCTTAAGCTGATGGGGCGTGCTGAACAGATCATGGCTGAGCGCAAGTTAACCAGTTCCTTTCTGTCTTACAGTCATGAAGAGGAGTACGCCGTGGCTACCGTTGTTCTGGAGCGAATATGAAATTACTCAATGCTTACCAAATGCGCGAACTAGATCGTTGTGCCATCGAAGATTATGCTGTGCCGGGAATCGTCCTGATGGAAAATGCCGGACGTGGTGCCGCTGATATTGTTGATCGGCGTTATCGTCACCTGCTGCCGGGACCGATTCTGGTGGTGGCCGGAAAGGGCAATAATGGTGGTGATGGTTATGTCATGGCTCGTCATCTGGAAAACCGTGGTTGGCAGGTAGAAACCCTGGTATTAGCGTCACGTGAAGAAATTGGTGGTGATGCTGCAATAAATCTGAATATTCTCGAAAAAAGTCACCGTCCAGTTAAGTACGCCATTAGCGACGCTGAAATAGATGCGGCGTTGCAGCACTGCCCCGATGTTGCGCTGATTGTCGATGCTATTTTTGGCAACGGTCTTAGCTCCACGATACGCGGTCATTATCTTCATGCAATCCGCCAAATCAATGCGTTATCTCTCCCCGTTGTTGCAGTTGATCTCCCTTCCGGTGTTGATGCCACTACGGGAGAGATTCTCGGTGATGCCATTAACGCTGACTGTTCTATCACCTTTGCCTTTGCTAAACTGGGTCAGGTCAATTATCCGGCGAGGCGCTGTGGAGGTGATCTATTTGTGGTAGATATCGGCATGCCGCAGCAGTTACAGAAAACTGTTTCCGATCAATATGTGCTTGTCGATGATGATCAGGCGTGTATATTGTTGCCGCAGCGACCGACTGACGGGCATAAAGGAACCTTTGGTCACGCTTTGGTAGTGGCTGGCTCCAAGGGTAAGGGTGGGGCAGCACAGATGAGTGCTGTCGCCTGTTTACGCAGTGGCAGTGGCTTGGTGACGTTGGCAACCCCGGCAGCTGTTCAGCCGCTGGTGGCTACAGCGGCTCCTGAGATTATGACGGTGCCTTTGCCGGAAATCGCAGATGGTCTGGCCGAGGACAGTTTTGCGCAGATTAAGACGTTGTGGCAAGACAAGACCGTTGTTGCTTTTGGTCCCGGTTTGGGGCAAACGGCTCAGGTTGAAAAATTGGCTCAGCAGATTGTTGCCGAGTGTCCGCATTCGCTGGTGATTGATGCCGATGGTTTAAATGCGCTCCAACATCATCAGGAGCTGTTAGTGCAACGGCCGGTCGGGAAAACGGTGGTTACGCCGCATCCCGGTGAAATGGCTCGTTTAACCGGGCTGAGCGTTACCCATATTCAAAACCATCGCTGTGAAGTGGCCAGCCAGTTTGCCGCACAGTGGCAAGTGGTCGTGGTTTTGAAGGGCGCTCGAACTGTTATTGCCGAGTCAGACGGTCGGACATGGATCAACGGTAGTGGTAATTCTGGTATGGGAAGTGGTGGAATGGGTGATATACTCACCGGAGTGATTGCCGGTGGATTGGCTCAGGGGCTTGATCTGTTTAGTGCGACAGTATTGGGCGTGTATCTGCACGGAAAAGCAGCTGATCGCTGTAAGATACTTCATGGCGGCGTTGGCTATTTAGCCACCGATCTGTTGCCACAACTGCCAGTCGTTCGTCAAACCCTTATGGACTCTATGGGAAAGGGATAATTTTATGCTAAAAGCTGAAAATATTATGACCACAGACGTGGTTAGCGTTAGTGCGCAAACCGAATTGAAGGAATTGGCGGCACTGTTTCAGAAACATAATTTCAGTTCGATGCCTGTTGTTGATTCCCAAGGAGACTTGGCGGGGATCATCACTACGACAGATTTGATCGAACTCGATACTGAATTGCACATTCCAACGGTTATTTCGATTTTTGATTGGGTACTGTATCTTGAAAGTGAAAAAAACTTTGAGGAACAGGTGCGGCGTATCAGTGCTCATACGGTGGCCGAAGTTTGTACCACCGATGTGGTTGTGTGTGCGCCATCAACACCTGTTGCAGATGTTGCCGAATTGATGGTGCAACACAAGGTTCACCTGATTCCCGTTGTTGAAGATAATAAGTTGATCGGTGTTATTGCCCGGTTAGATATTGTTCGGGCTATGGGAGTCTAAGAGGTTGATAGATGAGTTTTCTGTCTGCACCTGTTCGGCGGCGGCAACGCAACAGTTTGGACGTGAATTAGGGGCTTTATTGGCGCAGGGCGCATTGGTGTTGCTAAATGGGGAACTTGGTGCTGGGAAAACCTGTTTGGCGACGGGGATTGCCCGTGGTTTGGGTATTGATGAAGGCATTCCCATTACTAGCCCTACCTATACTTTGATGAATAGTTACATGGGTCGCTTGCCGTTGTACCATTTTGATCTTTATCGACTCGCCGATGGTGACGAATTGATCGACCTTGGTTTTGAAGATTATTTTCAGGGCGACGGTGTCGCTTTGGTTGAATGGTCTGAGCGTTGCCCCGATTTCGCAGCGGATGCACTGCAGATTGATCTGACTTATGTCGATGAATCGATTCGAAAAATCGCCATCCGCTGTATGGATGACCATTCGATGTATGCGCCGTTAATGGAACAACTCAAGTAACTTTTAGTATTTCACGCTGACTAGTTACTAAAATACTTTGCTCCTGTTATTATTAACTGCTACGCTATAGCACTCGTAACTGGTAAAGAAATAGTAACTACTCAGCGTGATGGGCACGCAATCCCCATAACAAGGGACGCAACGAGCCCATCCATGGGGCTTATTGTCGCCATCCATGGCGACAAATACCCTTGCTATGGGGATCACGTGCCCAACTGGAGAGGTTGAGTAGTTACAAGAAATAAACGCTTAGGGTGTATAGTAACAGATGTATATGATGATATGAAATGACTGCTCAAGGAAGGAAAACCGAAAATGGCTCTGGTCGTACAGAAATATGGTGGAACTTCAGTAGGAACGACCGATAAAATTCGTAATGTAGCTCAGCGGATTGCTCGTACCTATGATGAAGGTAACGATGTTGTGGTGATTGTTTCGGCAATGTCGGGAGAAACGAATAAACTGGTAGCTCTTTCCGAGGAAATTTGCGAATTCCCCAGTGAGCGTGAATATGATGTGCTGGTTTCAACAGGTGAGCAGGTAACTATTGCTTTGCTGTCGATGTGTCTGCAGTCGATGGGCTACAAGGCCAAGAGTTATCTCGGACATCAGATTCCGATTCTCACCGATAGCGCATCATCGCGGGCACGCATTATTGAAATAGGTCAAGATAATATCCGTGAAGATCTCAAGAACGGTAGCATTGTCGTTGTTGCTGGATTTCAGGGCATTGATGATCAGGGTAATATCACCACATTAGGTCGTGGCGGCTCCGACACCTCTGCTGTGGCGGTGGCTGCCGGGTTGTCGGCTGATGTGTGTGAAATTTATACCGATGTCGATGGTGTCTATACCACTGATCCACGCATTGTCCCCAATGCGAGTAAAATAGAAAAAATATCCTACGAAGAGATGTTGGAAATGGCATCGCTTGGGGCAAAAGTTTTGCAAATTCGCTCTGTTGAATTTGCTAATAAACATGATGTTGTAATTCACGTTCGTTCCAGTTTTAACGATAATCCCGGAACGCTTGTTATGAAGGAGGATTCTGATATGGAGACCGTACTGGTTTCAGGGGTAACCTGTAATAAAGATGAGGCAAAAATTTCGGTGTTGCGTATTCCCGACCACCCCGGTATCGCTGCTGATATCTTTTCCCCTTTGACGGATAGCAACGTTACTGTCGATATGATTATTCAGAACATCTCCAGCGATGGGATTACCGATTTGACCTTTACCGTTCCCAAGGGTGATTATAAAAAAGCCCTGAAGATTGTTGAAGGGACGGCACAGGGCATTGGTGCCAAAGCGGTAACCTCAGATGATAAAATCGCCAAGGTCTCCATCATTGGTGTTGGTATGCGCTCCCATTCCGGTATTGCCAGCAAGATGTTCAGAATCCTGTCTGCCGAAGGGATCAATATTCAAATGATTTCAACCAGTGAGATCAAGGTCTCCTGCGTGATAGAGGATAAATATACTGAGTTGGCCGTGCGTGTTTTACATGACGCATTTGAGCTGGGCAGCGACAAATAATTGTTTTCGAACTAGGAGTTAAGTTGATGAGTCAGGTATTACTCTACGATACGACGTTACGTGATGGAACCCAAGCTGAAGATATCTCCTTTTTAGTTAGCGACAAGGTGCGTATTGCGCAACATCTTGATGAACTGGGCGTTCATTATATAGAGGGTGGCTGGCCAGGATCAAATCCGAAGGATATCTCTTTTTTTCAAGAGATTAAAAATGTCACCCTCAAGCAGGCAAAGATAGCTGCTTTTGGCTCGACACGGCGAGCAAAAGTGACGCCGGAGCAGGATAATAACCTGCAGACCTTGATTCAGGCCGAGCCTGACGTAGTTACCATTTTTGGTAAAACGTGGGATTTCCATGTACGCGAAGCCTTACGGATATCTTTAGAGGAAAACCTTGAGTTGATCAATGACTCGTTGGTTTTTTTAAAGAAGCATATTCCCGAAGTGATCTACGATGCCGAGCATTTTTTTGATGGTTACAAGGCGGATCCGGAGTATGCACTGAAAACCCTCAAAGCAGCCGAAGATGCCGGTGTTGATTGTATCGTTTTGTGTGATACCAACGGTGGCACCTTGCCGCATGAGTTCCCTGAAATTATGGCGGCGGTTAAAGACGCAGTATCGACTCCGTTAGGGATTCATGCCCACAATGATGGTGCGTGTGCTGTGGCAAATTCGTTGATGGCTGTTTCTCTGGGTGCGGTTCATGTGCAAGGAACCATGAATGGTTTTGGTGAGCGTTGTGGCAACGCAGATTTGAGTTCCATCATCCCGGCACTAAAATTAAAAATGGGTCAAGAGTGTGTAAGCGATGAGCAGATGAAATCGTTGCGCATAGCCTCACGTTATGTGTATGAACTGGCTAATTTGATTCCGAATAAACATCAGCCCTATGTCGGTAATTCCGCCTTTGCCCATAAAGGTGGTGTTCACGTTTCAGCGATTCAGCGCCATCCCGAAACCTACGAGCATATCCGTCCGGAAAAAGTGGGCAATGCTACTCGCGTTCTTGTTTCCGATCTTTCCGGTCGGGCAAATATCCTTGCCAAGGCACAGCAGTTTAATATCAATCTCGACAGCAAAGATCCAGTAACTCTTGAGATTCTTGAGAACATCAAGGAAATGGAAAATAAGGGCTATCAGTTTGAGGGGGCGGAAGCCTCGTTTGAACTGTTGATGCGCAAGGCTTTGGGGACGCTACGTCATTATTTCACTGTTATTGGTTTTCGTGTGATCGATACCAAATTGAAAGAGGGCGACAAGCCTATGTCTGAGGCGACGGTGAAGGTGAAGGTTGGTGGTCGTATTGAGCACACGGCGGCTGAAGGTGATGGACCGGTGAATGCTCTGGATAATGCGTTACGTAAGGCACTGGAGCATTTTTATCCACAGCTCAATGATTTGCGTTTACTTGACTACAAGGTGCGTGTTCTCCCCAGTGGTCAGGGAACCGCTTCCGTTACTCGGGTGCTCATCGAGGTCGGTGACGAGAATTCACGTTGGGGAACCGTTGGTGTGAGTGATAACATCATTGATGCATCGTACTACGCTCTGACAGACGCATTTCAGTACAAGCTGGTAAAGGACGCTGATTAACGTGTTGTCACGCCATGGCCTAGGGGTCGTGTTCGTGGCGCTTATTGTGAGTGTTTTTATGTTTAAACAGGGGATGCCGGCACCGCAGGCATCCCCTGTTTTTGTTTGTGCTGCGAAATCGCTGCCGTGTTATCTTGAGTTGCGGGGTGATTTATTTGCTTGCGAACCATATCACATTGTTGATGCACAAGATCTATCCGCTGTTATAGAGCTGGTTAAGTCCGTAGCGGGAAAACAAGTACTCAAACGTTATTTTCAAACTCATGGCGTGATGAGCGGTCAAAGCATTGAAATAAAAACGCATGTAACATCTGCATTGGTGGTAGAATGTGGTTATATGAATGCGGGGCGACGGATCGCCTTGGCAATCCCCCTCCATCCTGATCAGATGACACGTGAAGATTGGCAAGCATTGCCAGGAATAGGGGGAAAATTGTCACTGGCTATTGAGGAAGACCGGCGTTTGCATGGCAGTTTTTCTTCGTTTGAACAACTTGATCGTGTCCGGGGAATTGGGCACAAGAGCTTGGCGCGGTGGGAGCCTTTTTTTACTAATAGCAAGAAAAAATTACAAAGTGCTGTCATCTGTGGAGCTGATTAGTGTAGTATAACAGTACTGTAGCTTATA
>JAYEOA010000065.1:0-15704 GCA_034722515.1 Thermodesulfobacteriota bacterium
CAGTTGACCGATAAACTTAGAGAAGAGCGAGTGCATCGGGTGATCTCGGCAATTTTATCCGCGCCGAAAAACCATCTACACGTTTCGGATGATGATCTCCAATACAGTGTTGATCTTGGGTTGATTCAACGCAAACCACAGATACACATTGCCAACCGCATCTACCGCGAAATCATTCCCCGTGAATTAACTGCTGCCGCCCAAGATACCATAACCCAGCAGAGCCACTGGTTTATCACCGCAGACCATCGCCTCGACATGCCCAAGCTGTTAACTGCCTTTCAGCAGTTTTTTCGCGAACACTCAAAAAGCTGGATCGAGCAGTTTCAATATAAAGAAGCCGGTCCTCAGTTATTAATGCAGGCATTTTTGCAACGCATCATCAACGGTGGTGGTCGAATCAACCGCGAATACGCATTAGGTCGCAAACGTACCGATCTTACCATCGAGTGGCCTCTGGATGAAGAGCAGGGTTTCTTCGGACCAGTGCAACGCATTGTTATTGAACTCAAAATTCGTTACGGCGCATTAGACACAGTCATCAATAAAGGACTCGAACAAACCTCCGGCTACGCCGATAGCTTTGGCGCACAGGAAGCCTACCTGATTATTTTCAATCGTGATGCTGAAATACCGTGGGACGATAAAATCTGGCAGAGAGAAGAGAGCTGCAAAGCGAGGCAAATCGGGGTTTGGGGGATGTAGGGTGCGCATGGTTCCATCATGCGCACCAAGTTTTAAAAAGAACATCACAATTCCGAAAATCACGCGGCAATTCCGAAAATCATACAGGTCGCGCTATAATACATTTAAATAAATTTCCATCCCTATCATCAACAAATCGGATTAAAGGATACGCCTTAATTGCCCTGCGAATACCATTCCCCAGTCCCCGATAGGGCAATATCTTTGTCGCAAACGATGCAAGAATCGGATTACGCATGTTTGAGTTCCCGTTTTTGATATTTTCAACAGTTAAATTGTTGGGCAAATGACCCGGGCTTATTATTTCAATACGATTAGCAAAAATAAAAATACGCACAGGTGCAGTAATAAAATAATCCCTATGAATAAGAGCATTGGTAACCAACTCTTCAAACACAATCCGGGGAACTTCGCTCTGACCTAACGAATTAACGCCCTGATCCATTTGCAGTTTCCTTAAATTACGCAATATAAAACTGACTGTACAATCAAAAACCTCCTTCAATGAACCCGAGCAATCTTCACTATCATTATATTCACTTTCATGAATATCTATTCCGGGATAAGCAGCACACTTAACAATAAACGCTGGCAACTTGAAACTCGGATTTTGCCCAAAAAGTAACGCTCCGGCAACATTAAGGACACCTGTTCTACATAGATTTAGATTTTCAAGTAACTGTTCTAATGGAAGGTCTTGTTCTGACAAAGACTCTTCAAAACGACTTTCATAAAAGTTATCAAAAACATTTGTATCCAAGCTGGCAACACTCATTCCGGCAACAGGGATTTCATCTCCATGAATCAACGCAGCATTCTGATACATACGCTGAATTTCTTCACGAGATGTAGCTTTACGTTTGTCTGATCCACTTTTGACCCAAATCACACCATTTTTATCCATGTACGGCTTTGACATTCCCGGCGCAACAGATACAACCATAACCATACCATCGGGATGAGAAATATTTTCGGTAATAGGATTTACCGATGGTCTTACTTGCTGAGATGCGGCATTTGACACAATATTACTTAGCCTGCCCATATCACTTCGAGTAAGACCTGAGATTGTACCATCATCGGAAATACCAATAAAAAGTTTACCTCCGTGCGTATTGCTAAATGCTACGATCTCTTGAGCTAGTGAGGTTACATTGGTTACATTTGCCTTGAATTGATGCGTACTATCTTCGTCACGCGCAATAATTGCTACAAGTTCTGATATTTCCATTACGGAATAAACCTCCTTACATTTCCGAGCAATTCCAAACCAGTAGGTAATATGCCAAACCATGTAGGTAACAAATTGGGAATGGCGGATTGTATTATATTATTGAATGCGCACCCAGCTTAAAACACCCACATCTCTCTACGCCAGATCAAATACAAGCCCAGTTTGTGCCAACCCCAGCAGGTCGATATTGTTATGATTAAGTTCCAGATCTGCCGCAAACACGCCCAACTCCCCAGCGCTCATACCATCATTGAGCATTTGCACATAGGGCTGTGCTTGTGCGGAAGACGGATGCGAACCGACCAGATTTGTCCACAACAAATCTACTACCTGCTCGTTAGTAGTTGCCCCTGCGGCTTCAATTGCCAGAGCAGTTAAATCTTCATACGACATTCCATCACCGAGCAAATCGAGACCGATCTTTACATATGCTGAATTATCTACACTTTCGGCACCGAATGTCGCGCCCAGAATTTTTGCCGCTTTTCCCGCCGCCCCGGATAAATCCAGCGCTAGACCCTTATCGCTAAAAATCAGGCGCTCAATATCAACAAGAGAATCTATGTCGCCAGCATCATGCAACAACTCAAACGCCAGCCCCTCACCTAATTTTTGCACACTACTGCCCGATAATATTTCATCAGAAATTAGGAAATCGATACCTTCGCCACCGGTCAAAATATTGTCCACACTGTTTCCAATAAACACATCATTACCGCGACCGCCCATAGCGTTTTCAATAACTACATTGAAAGCGATAGCAAGATTATCTGTACCATCATAAAGGATAGCGTCACCCTCTTCCTCGGTACTCCATTCCGGCAAAGAATCGGATAAAATCGTTAGGGTAGAAAACTTACCGGCACGCAAATCAAGCAAGCAATTTTCGGTAAAATTCTGCACCGAAAGCGTGTCGTTACCGGCAGCATCCCATATGGTCTTAAAGAATGGGGTCTGTGGATCAAAAGTATAAAGGTCATCTTCTGTGGCGTAATCCATATTTGCTCCGTAAAGGTGTTGCATAGCAGCAATATCGTACAGCATCGGGGTTTGCGGCTGTACAGGCGAAATCGTCCATGAATAATTTGTTGCCGTTTCTGTCACTTCGCGATAATTAGCATATTTATGTTCGGTATAAGACATAACGGTATACTGATTAGAATCCTCATCAGTAGGCAGGGTCACACCGTCTTCAAAAGAGTGCTTGAAACCAAGAGCGTGCCCCAGTTCATGCAACAGAGATGAAAAATTAACACTGCCAACATCCCATTCCTGCTCTAATACCGGCGCATTAAGCCAAACATCACCACCCGTTTCCCCATACGAAGAAGGGAAGTATGCCCAGCCCCAAGTCTCATCCTCTGTCGGACTATCGATAAGGGTAAAGCGGATTGCCCCTACACCATCTCCACCTTCCTGCACTTCGTTAAAATCAATATTGGCTACACTCGCCCACTGCTGCACTGCCAATACTGCAGCCTGCTGCTGCGTTGTATTTAGCCCGCCGATAGAAAAATTCCACGGCTCATTATCATCTGAATAGTCTCGTTCCCAAAGAGCGGAAGTAGAATCGGCATATGGAAAACTGTAACTAAGCGTTGCAGCTATTCCTGCAGCATCACCCCATTTATCACCAGTCAACAACGAATCTATACAATTAATACCTGTAGAAGAAACACTACTCGTCTGCATAACACCCTCCGCACGATAATTGGTAAAAACGGCAATATACCTACCATCAACAATACGTTGAAAAAATATTAACACAACAAAAAACACAAAGCTACGCTACCGAAATGCTACAAGCGCAGTCAAGCACACCCAGCGGAACATTTCTGAGAAAAATCCAAGTTATCACTATTCCTTGCCAAATAAAACTGTTATAATTTCACGTTCACAATCACAACAGCTCCTAACGTCGGATTTTATTTAAAATGCTAACCATATTCTACCGCAGTTTGCCAATATATTATGTACTTGTGTGCGCTGTTCTCGGTCTATCTGTATCGTGGTTTATAACCAGCGAAATAGAGATGCGTTTAAGTATAAATCAACCGGCGGCCAGCCAGACATCTCCCGACTTTTCTTCTCTGCAACAAAATCAAAAACCAACAGACAACCGCATCATTGCCAGACGAAATATTTTCAATTCCAGCCCGGCTAAAAAAGAGGCACACAGCCCGGCTGTGCGCCAAACAACCTCGGTCAAACAATCCATCCAAAAAGCGCCAAACAATTTAATATTGTTGGGAACCGTGGTTGCTAGCGATGAATCGCTGGCGGTAATCAGTGTAAATAACGTGATTGAGGTAATTCGGCTTAAACAAAACATTTCCGGCAGCGGCACATTGGCAACGGTGCGACGCAATCAGGTAGAAATTCGCACTCCGAATGGTTCACTGCTACTGCTGGAGATGGAATACAGCGCTAGAAACAGGGCAAACAAGACTTCTGGCACTATTTTCGGCATCCCGAAACAAACGCAAACATCAATGGTGCGCAACTTAGGCAACAATCGCTGGGTAATCCCGACTAATGAAGCAGACAACATTCGCACCAATATTGCTTCCATCATTAAGCAGGTACGCATAGACCCTCATGTTGTCAATGGCAAAACCGATGGATTTGTCGTCAAACGGATTCGGCGAAACACCCTGCTGGATCAAATGGGGATCAAACGGGGCGACGTGTTACACGCAGTCAACGGCGTAACATTGAACAGCCCGGAAAAAGGGTTACAAGTGTTCCAACAATTGCGCGAGGCAAGAACCCTTAACCTCGATCTGAAACGTGCTGGCAAATCAATGAACTTTCAATATGAGATCAAGTAGAGAGATTATACTGGTGTCAATCCGAAACTACACATTTACCTTTCTGGTTCTGCTGTTATGCCCGCTATTACTAGCAGGATCTTTTTCTCCATCTGTTCATGCCGCAGCTCAACCTGCAATTGCCCAGGGTGGTATTACCCTCGACTTCAAAAATATTGAACTAAGCGACCTGATCCAAACGATCAGTGCATTGACGGGGAAAAACTTTGTTTACGATGACAGTATCCGTGGCAAGGCAACAATTATCTCGTCGGAACAAATGAACAAAAAAGAGGCTTACCAACTGTTTTTGACGGTACTAAACATTAAAGGCTACACGGTGGTTCCTTCGGGAAAAACCCATAAGATTGTCGCCACCAAAACAGCTCGCGAAAGCAACCTGCCAACCCTGACAACGGCGACCAATCAGGATCAATTCGTCACCAGAATGATCACCCTCAAACACATTGATGCCGGCGATATCGCCAACACCATCCTCAGCCCGTTGATGCCAAGAACCAGCAACATTGCCGTTTATCAACCGTCCAACATGTTGATTATTACCGACAACGCTGCCAACATTACCCGATTAACGCAGATCATTAAAGAGCTGGATGTCCCCAGCACCATGCAGACGATGAAAGTCATTGCCCTGAAATACGCTGATGCCAAAAACGCTGCGGCAATCTGCACCGAGATTATCGGTAAAGAAAAAGATGCCCGCAGACGTCGTATGGCAAAAAACGTGAAAACGACCAGCGGCGACGATAACATCAGCAAAGTGATCGCTTACGAGCGCACCAACCGCTTAATCGTGATGGGCACAGAAGGAGATCTAAACATCGTCCTGCAACTGATAGACGAGCTAGATCAACCATTAACCAGCGACCACTCGCGCTTTAACCTGTATTATCTGGAAAACGCCGATGCCGAAACCCTGAGCAAAACATTAAACCAAATCATCACCGGTATTAAAACGCCAGCGCGTTCGGCAACCAAAAGTAAACAGCCCTTTGCGTCAATCATAAGCACCGAGGTCAGCATCACCGCCGACAAACCGACCAACTCGTTAATAATAAATGCTACCCCTGAAGATTACGTAGTACTCAAGGAGATCATCAATCAACTGGATATCCGCCGCAAACAGGTATATGTTGAAGCACTAATCATGGAACTGTCGATGGATGCCACGCAAAATCTGGGGATAGGTCTACAGGGTGGCTTCGAAATAGGCGATGAGGGGGTCGTTGGCATCAGCACCAATATGGACGGAGCAATCAGCCCCGACCTGCTAACCACTTCGGTCAAAGGAATTTTAGCTGGGGGTTTCAGCAAGTTGATTGAATACACGGATGATAATGGCGACACCATTCGTATCCCCGCATTTTCCGCATTACTTAATCTGGCGAAAACCGATACCAACGTCAACATTCTCTCTGCCCCACGATTGCTTACCTCCGCCAACGAGGAGGCAGAGATCATTGTTGGTCGCAATGTCCCTATTATTACTTCACGGCTCAGCGACACTGGCAGCAATACATCCAGCCTAGCTCAAAGTGTTTCTATCGAGCGCAAGGATGTAGCCTTAACCCTGCGCTTCACACCGCAAATCACCGAGGGCGATCTGGTATGCATGAAAATCTATCAGGAAACCACCGACCTGGTCGCTGCGACAAACAATGTAGGCAATGTTAACGATGTCGGCCCCACCTTCACCACGCGCAAAATCAGCAACACGGTACTCGCCAAGGATGGTCAGACCGTGGTACTTGGTGGCCTGATTGCCACAAACATTACCGAAAACGAAACCAAAGTACCGCTGTTAGGCGACATCCCACTATTGGGTTGGCTATTCAAAACTACCAACTACGATGAACAAAAAACCAACATGTTGGTGTTCATCACCCCAACCATCATCAAAAATGCTGATGATTTAACCAGCATAACCAACAATAACCGCCATGAAATAGATATCCTGAAACTACAAGCCACCACCCAGCCCGATACGGAGCGGGAATAATCCATGGACGTTACCCAGCCCAAGCCCACTATCCACTTTATCGGGGAGATACTCAAACAGCGTTACGCTGTGAGCGATGATGCCATCCAATCGGCATTACAACGCCAGCAAGAGCATCCTGAGCGCATTGGCGAGCTACTCCTCGCAGCTCAGGCTATCACCGAGGAACAACTCAGCCGTGCCTTGGCCGAGCAGTTGGATGTGCCATTTCTTGACCAACTACCTGAAGTAATCAGCGGCAACAAATTACTCGACCTGCTGCCACTGACCTACGCCCGTCAACATGTGGTGCTACCGCTCAAACATGAGAGCGACATACTACAGGTGGTGATGGTCGATCCCTTTGACCGCAGTGCCGTCAACGATCTGGGTACGCTGGCTGAAGCGAGTATCGAAATCAGCTTGGCGCCACGTGATAAAATCCTCGACCTGATCAACCGTAGCTATGAAGTTCATGCCGGGGCAGCTCACGAAGCAGCAAATGATATTGGCGGACATGATGACGACCTTGTCCGCACCCTACAACCAGCCGACCTTCTCGACAACAGCGACGAAACGCCGATTATTCGCTTTGTCAACAGCCTGATTACCCAGGCCTACAAAGAACGTGCTAGCGATATCCATATTGAGCCTTTTGAAGCGGAACTAATTGTCCGTTACCGCATCGACGGATTGCTATACGAGGTGCTGCGCCCCCCCTTCAAAGCCACCGCCAGTATCATCTCGCGCTTAAAAATTATGGCCGGATTAAACATCGCCGAAAAACGCCTGCCACAGGATGGCCGTTTTCGGGTACGCATTGCCGCCAAGGATATCGATGTACGTGTATCCTCGCTACCTACCGCTTTTGGTGAGCGACTGGTATTGCGCCTGCTGGATAATAGCAGCAGTGTACTGTCCCTCGAAGATATCGGCATGGAAACGCAACTGCTGGAGCAAACCGACCGCCTGATCAGAACCCCGCATGGTATTTTTCTGGTCACCGGGCCTACCGGCAGCGGTAAAACCACCAGCCTGTATGCCGCCCTTAGCCGTCTCAACGACCGCGATAAAAATATCATCACCGTTGAAGATCCTATCGAATATCAACTTGCCGGGGTGGGACAAATTCAGGTAAACGCCAAAATCGACCTCACCTTCGCCAATGGTTTACGCTCCATTCTACGTCAGGATCCCGACATTATTATGGTCGGCGAAATCCGCGATGGCGAAACCGCCGATATTGCCGTTCAATCCGCCCTTACCGGTCACATGGTGTTTTCTACCCTGCACACCAACGACGCCGCCGGTGGCTTAACCCGGCTGGTGGAGATGGGCATTGAGCCATTTCTCGCCGCCTCATCCATTGTTGGCATTCTAGCGCAGCGATTGGTACGCACCATCTGCCCCCACTGCTGCGAAGCCTATCAGCCCGAAGCAAGCATTTTAATTAAACTCGAACTCGACCCTGACCGGACGCACACCTTTTACCGTGGCCTAGGCTGCGATCAATGTATGCACATCGGTTATCGTGGTCGTAGCGGCATCTACGAACTACTGACCATGAGTGAAGCGATCCGCGCACAATTGCTAAGCAACACCGATGCCGCCTCGATCCGCACCACAGCAATACAACAGGGGATGATCTCCCTGCGTCAAGCGGGAATGGAGAAAGCACAACAGGGGATCACCACCCTTGAAGAGGTAATGCGGGTCACGCAGGAGGAACATTAGCCGTGGCATTGTTTGATTACACCGGATTTAATCAGCACGGGAAAAAAACAAAAGGGAGCCTTGAGGCAACCGGTAAGCGCTTGGCACTAGACAATCTGCGCCAGCAGGGGATCTATGTCAGTTCCCTCGAAGAACAGCAAACCGTTGTCCGCAGTAAGGGATTCAAGTTAGCAGGATCATGGTTAACAGCCGGACGTAGCGCATTACCTGTCAATGACCTAGCCACCACCACCCGCCTGCTGGCCACCCTGCTTCAGGCTGGTGTCCCTTTGGACGAGGCGTTGCTATCGGTGGTGGAACAATTGGAAAAACCAGCTCAAGTTCGACTATTCAATCAGGTACGCGAAGAGGTACGCCAGGGCAATTCACTCCATCAGGCGCTGGCACTACAGGGACGCAGTTTCCCCGACTTGTATCAACGGATGGTTCAGGTGGGAGAAAACAGCGGCTCCCTCGACAACGTGCTGTTACGTCTGGCCGATTTTCTCGAAGATCAGGCACGGCTCAAATCACGCATCATTGCAGCACTGGCCTATCCGGTTCTGATGGCGCTTGTCGGTAGTGGGGTGTTGTTATTCCTGGTCAGTTTTGTGCTACCAAAAATCACTCGTATGCTCCTTGATCTTGGTCAGATACTGCCATTGCCAACACGCTTGCTTATTACCATCAGCGACCTCCTTACCAGCTATGGCTGGCTGATAGCCACACTACTGGGAGTCAGTGCGATACTGCTGCACCGCTATCGCAAAACAGCACAGGGACGTTTACGTACCGATAGCTGGACACTCAAACTACCACTGATAGGTCGCATGCAGCGCGAAATCGCTACCGCCCGTTTTAGCCGCACCCTTGGCACTCTGCTACATAGCGGTGTCCCGCTACTGAACGCACTGAAAATCAGCAGCGGCTTGCTGCATAATCGTTTGATGCAACAAGCGATAGAAAACACCACCCATGCAGTACGCGAAGGTGCCAGCTTGGCCGAACCGATCAAACGCTCCAAGGTGTTCCCGCCCCTGTTGGCACAGATGACAGCTATTGGCGAACGTAGTGGCAACCTCGAAGAGATGTTAATCAAGGTCGCCGACAGTCAGGATCGCCAGGTTGAGATCGCCCTGACAGGGCTACTATCACTACTTGAACCATTGATGATCCTCGCCATGGGTGGCATCATCGGTTTTATTGTTCTCGCGGTATTACTACCCATTTTTCAAGCCAGTCAAGGTTTGGGTTGAATATAAACCACAATCGGGCATCCACAAAGAGTGCCCCTACATAGGACAAATTCAATATGCAAACAACACATAGTAGCAACCAACGCGGCTTCACCCTCATTGAAGTAATGGTAGTCGTGGTAATTCTAGGCATTCTTGCCGGAATCGTCGTCCCAAAGCTCCTTGATCGTCCCGAAGAGGCTCGCCGCACCAAAGCAGTATTGCAAATAAAAGGGATCGAAGAAGCTCTGGCACTGTACAAACTGGATAATGGTCTGTTCCCATCCACTAATCAGGGACTAACAGCGCTGGTGACAAAACCGGAATCGGGTCGCATTCCCATCAAATACCGTGAAAGTGGCTATATGAAAAAAATTCCCAGTGATCCGTGGAGCGGCGATTATATCTACCTATCTCCAGGTTTAAATGGCGATTATGATCTGTTATCGTATGGCGCGGATGGTGAACCGGGTGGAGAAGATAATAATGCCGATGTACAGAGTTGGGAGATTGAATAACCAGCGTGCCTTCACGTTGATGGAATTGAGCATTGTCCTGTTTTTGCTCAGCCTGTTCGCGGTTATTTCCGTACCACTGTTTAGCAGCGTCGGCGAAAACCACCTCAATCACAGCGCCAGACGCATCAGTGGTATAGTCAAATATCTGTACAACGAAGCGGCATTAACCGCTACGCCACACCGCTTGGTATTCGACATTGAACAGAGTAGCTGTACACCGCAACGACAATCAGCGCTCAATGAATGGCAACCGATCCACAGCACTGTGCGACGATATCGGTTGCCCGCCGATGTGAAGATTACTGAACTATGGATCGAAGGCACAGGGAAACTATCCTCCGGTACAGCGACCATCAATTTTCACCCTCAGGGCTGGCTACCGGCGACCACCGTTCATTTGCAACAGAGGGGAAAAAGAAAAAAAGGGGAAGAAAGGCAGATGAGCATCCACCTACTCCCCTTTACCGGCAGCGCAGAGATCGAAGAGGGCTACCATGAATTCGATTAGCGCTCGCAACAGTAGCGGTTTTACCCTACTCGAAGTGATGATCGCCCTCGCCATCATCGGTACAGCATTGGTCGCCTGTTTAAGTCTGGCCAATCGCTGTGTCCAAAGCCATGAGCAGGTGCAACGAATCACCATCGGTACTATGCTGGCGCAACACAAAATGAGTGAGCTGGAAGCCGCATCGCGCAACAGCGAACTCGACACCAGCGACCAACAAGGTGTATGGGACGAACCATACAGTCTATATCGATGGCAAGTGACGTATACCGATACGCCAATCACCGGGGTACAACAGGTTAGTGTATCTGTCATCTGGGGTGATCGCAAACGCAATGAAGAGGTCAGCATTGACTCATTTTTGTTCAACAAATAAGCACGGATTCACCCTGGTAGAGGTGATGGTTGCCATCGCCCTGATCAGCCTGATCATGACCAGCGTCTATGGTATTTTCTCCACCATCAGCACTACGCAAAAACGCTTGGAGAACGAATCGGAGGGTTATCATCAGGCGCGGATGATTTTTGACCGCATCAGTCGCGAACTACGCACAAGCTATCTCAATGTCAACAACGAACGCTCGGCGTTCACTGCCGACATCGACAGCAATGGCAACAACTATCTGGCATTTACATCTACCTCAGCCTTAACCCATGGCAACGCTCCGGGAGGTTTAGTGCGGGTGCGTTACCAACTGGATACGCAACATGAGAAAACAACAGGACGACTGCTGCGTAGCGCTGTACCACTATTTGTTCCCGACGATCCACCATCCGGTCAACGCCTTAGTTCACAGGTCAAGCAATTAGAATGGCGTTTTTTTGATGGCAGCGACTGGCAAGAGAGTTGGGACAGCGGCGTTAACCATCGCTTGCCACACACTGTCGAGATGGATATGATCCTACAATGTGACGACCGGGAGATTCAGGTGCTGAGCGCATTTGATCTCTCGATGCCAAGGATTGATGGATGAAAAGATCAGGCAATGAAGATGGGATGGCGCTATTACTCGTTCTGGCCATCACCGCCATGCTGGCTGCTCTGCTGTCACAGTTGGCCTTTACAACTCTGGTGGATTTGCGCCTGACCGAAACCTACCGCGACACCACCCGCGCCTACTATCTGGCTAAAGGTGGAATACAAATAGGCCGGATGGTGTTGGCGGATGACGACAACAATTACGATGGCAGCGATGAACTATGGGCGCAAGGTATTGCCAACTATCCCGTTGGTGATCTGGGGCTGGTGAGCATCACCATCGTCCCCCTCGACGGCAGAATCAATGTCAACCAGCTAATCAGCAGTTCGGGCAACATCGATGCCGTGATCAAGGATCGTTGCTTGCGTTTATTTGACATCCTTGAGATCGCTGATCCAGAGACCCATATCGATACCTTGATCGACTGGATTGATAACGATGATGATCCGCAACCAGCAGGAGCCGAAGCAAACTACTACGCTGGGCAAACTCCGGCGGCCTACTGCAAAAACGCCCCCATGGACACACTGGATGAGCTACTACTGGTAGCCGGATTCAGTAACGCAGAGGTCAACAAGCTACGTCCGCACCTGAGTATATACGGCACCGGCAAGCTACATCTGAACTCAGCGACCGCACCGGTGCTATACGCATTAGCGCAGGAGATTGATATTAGTAGCGCAGAGATGATCGTTGAACAACGCAAAATCGATCCATTTCACTCAGTAGACGAGCTAAAGCTACTCCCCGGCTGGGACACGTTTTACTGGGCAATTAACGCCTTTTTGAACGTCAAAGCAAATTATTATCGCATCAATACCGATGCCAGCGTAAGTGATGGTCGACGCAGCGCCAGTGCCACAGTAAAAAAAGGCAACAACACATTATTGTATTTTCAGATGTAACCACTCAGCACCTCTCAAGTTGGGCACGCTGAATAGTTATTTCCAGATAAACTAGAGGTCGAACACTATGACAAAACGCTTGATTGGCATCGAAATCACCGCGCAGTATATCCGCATGGCGATTTTCACCAACGACAAAGAACATCCAAATCAATTTAAAACGCTTGAACACGCCATCGACGACAGCAATACCGATGACGACAATGATGCCAATAATACTAATGGCAAAATCGGTCAATTGATGCTGGAGATGCTCGGCTCTCGCCCCGGATTTGCCGCCCGATTTTGCTCTACCCTGCCAACAGCAGACGGCTTTGTGCGCCAACTGAATTTTCCCTTCAACGATCCACGCAAAATAGATGCAGCAGCCAGAATGGAACTAGAGGCAGAACTGCCCAGTGACATCAGCCAACATATCATCGCCACCAGCCCACCAGTTGCTGTTGAAGAGGGGTTTATCACCACGGCAGCTACAGCAACAAGTCAGAGCATTGCCGCAGCCCTGCAACCCTTCGATGAAGTAAACCTACCGCTGCATCTCCTCGGGCTATCCCCATATGCCGAAGCCTGCGGTTTACAACACTGGTTCAGCGATGGTTTCCTGATCCAAATCCATGAAGGGCAACTCCTCATCAGTCTGCTGCAACACGGGCAAGTGATCAGTTTCGAACGCTGTGGTTGGGTTAATCCCGACGAAAACGACACCGATGACATTAAGCTGGCTGATCTGATCAACAGCAAAACTGCACTACTATACCGCAGTGCCAGACTAGGACAACAGCCACTGTGCCTGATCGGTGATGGCGTCACCGCGACCCTCAACGAGTCATTAACCCAACACGGTTTAGAGCTGGTGGAGTTAGCCTTACTGGATGAGAACCAAGAGGTAATTGACTCGGCATTTCTTCCGGTCTGCGCCCGGGCTATGGCTGCCAACCAAGCGACGCTCAATTTTCGTCGTGGTCCCTTCACCCTGAAAAGTGAATGGGCAGCACTCAAAAAACACCTCTACATCGGCGGGTCACTATTGCTTGTTGCCATCTTGATCATCGCCAGCACAGCGATCCACACCTATCACCACAAAACCGGAATCGCTGCAAATTATCGCCAGCAAATCGGTCAAATATTTCGCCAAACGCTACCTGAGAGTAAAGTGATAGTCGATATCCCCAGACAGTTGCAAGCAGCATTAAATCAACTAAAAGAAACTGGTCAGTTAGTTGGCTTGGACAAGTCCACCTCAGCCCTGTCGGTATTGCAAATTTTATCCAGCCACACCCCCGCTGACCTGAAGGTGGATATCAAAAAATTCAATTATCAGCCTCAAATACTGGTGCTTGATGGTGTTACCAACTCCTTTGACAGTGTCAACCGCTTAGCCGGTGAACTACGCAAAGCAACGATCTTTGGCGAAGTGCGCATTGCCGATGCAAAAATGGGACTGGATGGGCATCAGGTTACCTTTCGCCTACAACTTGCCATCGGTCACCAAGGAGGGCAAAAATGATAGCCAATCTTTCTCCACGCGAGCAGGTGATGCTCTTAATCGGCACCCTGTGCTGTCTGATCACACTGCTCTATTTTGCCATGATCCAACCCTACACCACCGCCATCGCTAAACTTGACAGTAAAATCGCCTCGCGCAGTAAGCAATTGCACCAGGTTAAACAGCTACAACAAGAATATCGACACCTTCAAGGTCAGGTACAGTCACTGCAAAAAAAACAAAACAATCTCCCCGACTTTGCCCTGTTCTCTTTTGTGGAGAGCCAAGTAACCCGCATCGCAGGTCGTGAAAACCTGACATCCATGCGCCCCCTTCCTGCCGCCAGTCACAACGATATCGTAGAAGAAGCGGTAGAGATCAAATTGGAGAATATTTCTCTAGCTCAGATAGTGCAACTGCTACAAAGCTTTGACATTGCTCCGGCATCGTTGCAGGTCAAAACGCTACAACTCAAGGTGCGCTATGACAATCCCGACCGGCTTAATAGTTCATTGCGCATCTCAGCGTACAGTAAGCATCAGCAATGAGTGAATCTGGTCATGTCAATATGAAACAACTGCAACGCTGGTGGTCGATCTCTATTTTGGTTGGGCTATTTTTTGTGCTGGGGCTGTGGTTATTCTTTCCGACTCAAACAGTGGAATTATATCTTGAGCAACAATTGTCCCAGCAACTATCCAAACAACTGCAATGTCCGGTCACTATCAGCAATGTTGACCTTGATCTGCCAGCCGCGTTGACCATCGGCGCCATTGAGACAACTGTGCCACCTGCAATCCCCATTCGATTGACGAACCTGTGCGTTACCCCAGCGTGGTTACAAACATTCACCGGCACACCGACGGTTAGCCTTAACGCCAACACCCTCGGCGGAACCATTTCAGTACAGCTAACTAGCTCACGGCATATTCAATTCGCAGCAGCCGCTCTACAACTGAACACCGCGCTACCACAAATGCCAGCGCTGCACATTAAAACCACCATAGAGTGCTGCAACGCCTCGGGCTTTGCCGAGCCGATAAACAAGCTGGAACAATTTGACCTGCACCTATCAGAACTGCAACTGATCGGTATGCAACAGCTAGGTTTACCCGCTGACCAGCTCAATCTTGGTAGTGTCCACCTGCAACTGAGCCAAAACAATCAACGCATCTGCATCGATCAAATGACCAGCACAGACGGCGACATCATCATCAAAGGCAATGGGCATATCAGCCTACAACGCAATCTACCACACAGCCCCATAGACCTGACCCTAACTATCTCGCCGCAAAAAAGTCTTGATCAGTCGCTCACCACACTACTACCCATGTTCGCCAAACAACAAAAAGATGGCAGTTACACTATTCATATCGGTGGCACAATCGCTATGCCCAAACTGCAACACTAAGGCAACACTAAGCCTAACCATTCAATATTACACGACATACAATACTTACCGCCTTATGGCGCCCTTATGGCGCTATAAACATATAGAAATCATCCAATATGGCAATTATCCGTTAGAATGATTGTTCTCATGCTAATTTATTTCACTGTCCATTTTTACCATATGGCGATGGTGCCCACCCCCTGCAACCCCACACTGCGACA